>JAITSM010000050.1 GCA_031287815.1 Prevotellaceae bacterium | reverse complement strand
GTGCCCGGTACAACTATTGCTACTTCTGCCGTAACGTTTACGCCGGCAACCATAACCGACGCCACAGGTTATCCCGGACTTTGGTGTCTCTATACCGGCAGTGATTTGTATATGGATGCAACCCATCGTTGCATGGAACGTCAAAGCGGCGCAGGGAATTGGGAAGCGTGGATAAAAGATAGTAGAGATGATGAATTGTATCGGATTGTTTTGATGCCCGACGATAACTGGTGGTTAGCACAGAATGTAAAATTAGCCAGCTATAATGGTTCCACGGTAGGCGCTGCCATTAGCGGCTGCACAAAAGATGAATGTGGCAAGGCATATACGTGGGCGCAAATATACGGCAACTATGGTGGTTCATACGGTTCAACAGGGACTGTACAAGGTATATGCCCACCAAATTGGTTATTACCTTTACGAACCACGTATACAACGCTTGCTTCATCAATTGGTACGACCCAAACGGTGTGTAGCAGCTTACGTCCATCGAATTCGCCCTGTGAACCACGACAGAATGACCATGGATTCGCAAGCGTACTCGGTACTGTCAACGGCGCTAAAGCCGACTATAGCATATGGTATACGAATGACGCTGGACGCGAAGATGGGTTCGGCGTTGATGAGAACTCTGGCGGCGGTCTGACCTGCAACTCCGTGAACGCCTACAATCAAGGCGATGTGAACCAAATGGGATCGGTCCGTTGTTTCCGCCAACTGTAATTTTTAAGAAAATAACATAATAAATAGAAGCAAAAAATACTGTTTCCAAATAATACTATACCTTGTTATCATTAGTGCTTCCCGTTCCACCTCTAAAAACCAATCCCCATGAAATACGCAGTTGCCGCCGGTAATGGAAGAGGTAGAAAAGTGATTTTTGCAGCTATTATTTAAGGTTACCCCTACTTCACAGTATGTACTGAACCATCCCGAAGGGGTGAAATTGACTTGCCGCACATGCGGCAACCCTCCCGAAGGGGTGAAATTGACTTGCCGCACGTGCGGCAACCATCCCGAAGGGCTGCAAACGACTTGCCGCACGTGCGGCAACCCTCCCGAAGGGCTGAAATCGACTTGCCGCTTGCGGCAACAGACATTATTCATTGTTCGTTGTTCATTAAATTCGTCCCGTTAGGGACGGAATGTGGGTAGAAACAATGATTATTCCGCCACCGCTCAAGAAATAATTTTTGCCCGACAGCCTTTTTTTTGTACATTTGCAACCACAGATAACCTCGGGGATTACATGTTTACCTTTATTGATACGGCTTTTGACCCTTTTCAAACCAGCGGCCTGCACTTGTCGGGACAAGTGGATGCGGAAGGTTTTTCCTTTGCCGTAACGGACGACAGCGGCGCAGTAAAGGTGTTGAAACGCTTTACCTACCTGCATGCCGTGCTTTCGTACGACGACGAAGCGAAAGAATTGTCCACGCTTTTTGACCACGAGCCATTGCTGCACAAAACGTATAAGTCCAGCACGTGGGTGTTCCTTACCAATAAAGCCACGCTGATTCCCGCAGCTTTTGCCGACGTTGCACAATTGCGCAAATGCCTCGCCTATACCTCGCCGTTAGAAGAACTCGACGAAATACATTACCGCGCACTGCCGGATTTGCAGGCGATGCTGGCCTTCGCCGTGCCCAGCCCGCCGGCCGGCGTGATTTTAAAATACCTGCCCGGAACGCGCTTTGTGCACCAGCTGGCGCATTTATTATCGCGGTTCCAGGCGCTGGAAGGACATGACCGGCTGGTGCTGCACCTCGCGCCGGCGCTTGCCGATGTGGTACTGTATCGCGACAATACGTTACTGCTAAGCAATACCTGTCCGTTTACCGCCTTTACCGATGTGGTGTACTACCTTACCTTTATCCTGCAACAATATAAACTGCGCACCCACCACGTTACGCTGCACTACATGGGCGCGGTGCAGGAGGAACAACATAATTTGCTGCGCCGTTATTTCAGGAATGTAAAAGGCGTGCATGCTCCCGCTGCCGGCTTGCAGATAGGCGAGGAGGCAGCTACCGCGTACCATTCACTTTTAACTTTACCGCAATGCGAATAATCGGCGGTACGCTTCGCGGAAAAACCATCGTGCCGCCAGCGCGTTTTAGGGCGCGCCCCACTACCGATTTTGCCAAAGAAAGCCTGTTTAATATTTTGGAAAACCGTTACGATTTTTCCGCTGCCCGCGTACTGGATTTATTCGCCGGCACGGGCGGCATCAGCTATGAATTTGCTTCGCGCGGCTGCCCGCACATGGAGGCGGTGGAGATGAATACGCTGCATGCTGCATTTATAAAAAAAACGGCCGGCGCGTTCAAACTCCCGCAAATACACGTCGTCAAACTAAACGTGTTTGATTTTTTGGAAATATGCACCGCCGGCTATGACCTGATATTTGCCGACCCGCCTTATAATTTGGAAGGCATCGCTTCCCTGCCCGGACGAATCATGGAAAAAAATATCCTCCGGGAAAAGGGTTGCCTTATTGTGGAACACGCTGCGGGCTATGATTTCTCCGCACATCCCGGTTTTGCGGAACGCCGGAGCTACGGCGCCGTAAATTTCAGTTTCTTTACTCCCGCCGGCGCAAAATGAAATGCTTTTTTTATTCAATAAAATAATTATGAAATATCGTTGTTTTTTAGTGTTCTTTTTACTTTCCGCGCCGCTGGTTCTGATGGCGCAAAATACAGCCCCTCCCCAGACCCGCGTGGAATACGTTGCCCTGTACAAGGATTTGGCGATACGGCAAATGAAGGAATCGGGTATTCCCGCCAGCATTATTCTGGCGCAGGGCTGCCTGGAGTCCGGCAACGGCAACAGCCGCCTGGCGGTGGAAGCAAACAATCATTTCGGCATCAAGTGCCACCAGTCGTGGACAGGCGAACGCATTTATCATGACGACGACGAATGGCAGGAATGTTTCAGGAAATACCCCTCGCCCGAAGGCTCGTTCCGCGACCACTCGGACTTTCTGCGTTACCGCGACCGCTACAAATTTCTGTTCGACCTCGAACCGACCGACTATAAAGCATGGGCCTACGGCCTGAAAAAAGCCGGCTACGCCACCAATCCCGAATATGCCGAACGGCTGATAAAAATTATTGAAGAAAACCGGCTGTACATTTATGATACGGACGTGACCATAGAAGTTCCCGCGCCGTCGGTCATCGAAACGCCGAAACTGGCGGAAACGCCGCACCGGGCAAGGGCTGTGATCAACATCAGCCGCGAGGTGTACGAACGCAACGGCGTGCTGTATATCTTGGCGCGCACCAACGATACGTATGAAAAAATTGCTGTTGAATACGACCTCAAGCTCCGCCGCATCCTGTCGTTCAACGACGCGGCGGCCAATACGGCATTGCCAAAGGGGCAGGTGGTTTACATTGAAGCCAAGAAACGCAAAGCGGCGAAATGGCAGCCTGTCCATATCGCCGACAAGGGGGAAACGTTATGGCAGATTTCGCAACATTATGCCGTAAGATTATCTTCCCTCCGGAAATTCAACCGCCTGCAAAACGGACAGGAACCCGTAGAAGGGCAAGCAATTTACATGCGCCACAAAATGGCAAAGTGAAAGGGGGAACAGACCTCAGACAACAGACATATTGAGAATTGAAAGTTGAAAGTGGGCTAGCGCCGGAGGCCATAATTTTCAATTCTCCATTTTCCATTCTATTCAATGTGTATGGCGAAAATAAACAGTTGCGAATTGAGGCGGCTGAGTGCGTCGTGGTAGGCTTCCTGCCCGGCAACCATGCTTGAACCTAAATTATTGATAAAGGTGCCGGAATATTTAAATTCCAGTGAAAGTTTAAAAAAATAAAAATAAATGTCCAATCCGGCGCCAAATTCGACGAACGGCTCAAAAACGACAGATGAAATATAATTGCCCTTTTGCTCCGCCGTTTTCCAATTCATATTGAAACGCGGATTCACGCCGCTGACCAAATAAGGCCGGTAGTTGCTCACGCGTTTCGCAGAAAACTTTAACAGTATCGGCACTTCCACGTAATTTGACTCCAACGTCATGCGGTGATGCAGCGAGCCGTCGTCATTATTGTAAAAATTCAATTGCCGCGTACCGAAACAAATGCCCGGTAACGCCCGCAGATTAAAATAATGCGATAAACGATAATCCACAATCCCGTTAATATTAAACCCGGCCTGCGGATTGACCACATCCGCCCATAACACGCCCTTCTGTTGCGTTCCCAGATTTACTTCACGCATGGAATTGATAACCGTGAAATCGAATACATTTATGCCTAATGAAAAACCGAAACGCCAGCGCCGGACATAATCATACCGCAATAAATACAACTCCGTTCCCTGCGCCTGAATAGCCACAGGAAGCAAGCCTGCAGCGAGAAAAAAAAATATGAATAAAACACGCTTCATTCAAAATGGATACAAAGATAACGATAAAATTCTTTTTGCCGCGTTTATAAAAAATAAATGTACCTTTGTAAGGTAATTTTCAAGAAAAAAATAACATGAAAAAAATTAAAGGATTGTTTTTGTTGATTGCCGCCGGCGTTTGTGCCATGCAGGCGCAAACCGCCGCTGTTGCCGCTTCGCAGGAAGAAACGGCTTCCGTGCAGTGGTATTCGATAGAAGAAGCGATCGCGCTGCAAGCCAAAACGCCGAAAAAAATATTTGTAGACGTATATGCAAAATGGTGCGGCCCCTGCAAAATGATGGACAGATACACCTTTTCCCATCCGGCGGTAGCGGACTATTTGAACGAAAAATTCTATCCTGTGAAATTTGACGCCGAACAATTTGACCCGGTTACTGTCAACGGAAAAACCTATATTTTCCGGGAAGAATATAAAACCCAGCTATCGCCCGGCACGCACGAATATGCCATAGACCTATTACTTTCGGAAGAGAATCCGCAGATGGGTTTTCCGAGTACTGTTTATTTAAACGAGAAAGGCGAAAAAATACAAGTCCTTTCCGGCTACCAGCAACCGCAGATCATTTTACCCATTTTGGTATTTTTCGCCGAGAACTACTATACCCAAATGCCTTGGGACAACTACGAAAAAACCGTTTGGCCAACGCATCCGGCAAACAGTGGAGAGCTGTAGAAAATTCAAATAATAAAAAATTAGAAAAAGATTTGCTGGTAAAAAATATTATTATATATTTGCAGCAGTATTGATGTTTTTGGCGATAGCCATGCTGTTATGATTTAAAATTTCTTCCGCTGCAAGGTTATAAAAATTTCAGTGTGTATATACAAACCGTACGGAAGAAATTAAAGAATTAGAAGGTATCTGCGTAAATCAGCACAAAAAAAATCGCTATTTTTTAGCGATTTTCCTTTGTGGTGACCCCAGCAGGATTCAAACCTGCAACCTTTTGATCCGTAGTCAAATACTCTATTCAGTTGAGCTATGGGGCCAAGTATATTTTGTTATTCCTGTGCCGTATTATCTTCTACTACCAGCGCCATTTTCTTTTCTTTGATGCGCGCTTTCTTGCCGGTGAGTTTCCGCAGGTAGAAAATCCGTGCGCGGCGCACCTTGCCGGATTTATTCATCTCTATATTTTCAATAAACGGCGAAGTTAACGGAAAGATGCGTTCCACGCCTACGCCATTTGAAATTTTACGGACGGTAAACGTTTGTGTTACGCCTGTACCTTTGCGTTGGATACATACGCCGCGAAATTTTTGTAACCGTTCCTTATTTTCTTCTTTAATACGGTAAGTTACCGTAATCGTATCGCCCGCTTTGAATACAGGGAAGTTTTTCGTTCCGGTGGCAAATGCCTGCTCCGCAATTTTAATTAAGTCCATAATTTTAAGTTTTTGTGCAACATTACCGGTATCCATACCCAGTGTAAGCGGTTGCGTTTTTATTTGGGGCTGCAAAGATATATAAAATATTTGCTTCCCACAAATATTTTTTAGCAGGCGCTTTTGCGGAAAGGTAATTTCGCAATCTCCGCTTTCAGTAAACGTTCGCGGATGTTAACAAAAATTTCAGCGCCGGTTTTTGCCCATGCCGCCTGCACATATCCCAGCCCGATGCCTGTTTTCAGCGTGGGCGACATAGTGCCGGAAGTAACGGCGCCTATCACCGTTCCCGCCGCATCGCACAATTCGTATCCATGTCGCGGAACGCCTTTATCCACCATTTTAAAACCGATTAACTTGCGCGTAACGCCGGTCTGTTTTTGCTGTTCCAGCAAAGCCCGGTCAATGAAATCGCCCTTTGCTTCGCTGAACTTGGTAATCCAGCCCAGTCCGGCTTCGATAGGCGAGGTGGTATCGTCAATATCGTTGCCGTAAAGGCAGAAACCCATTTCCAGGCGCAGCGTGTCGCGTGCGCCCAGCCCCACAGGCTGGATACCGAATTCCCGCCCGGCTTCAAACACTGCATCCCACAGGCGCGCGCCGTCTTCATTGGCTACATAAATTTCGCAACCGCCGGCGCCCGTATATCCGGTAATGGAAAGAATCGCGTTGGGAATGCCTGCTACCGTTAGCTTTTGGAAAGTATAATATTCCATGTCCATGACCGGCTTGTCGCAAATTTTTTGAATGGCTTTCAACGCCAGCGGCCCCTGCACCGCCAGTTGGCAAATTTCGTCGGAGGCGTTGTACAGTTCTTTTCCCGGCGTAAGGTGGAAGCGCGGCGCATGCGCACACAAAAAATTCCAGTCTTTTTCGATATTGGCGGCATTCACTACCAACAAATACGTCTGTGTGTCGATGCAATATACCAGCAAGTCGTCCACGATGCCGCCTTTGCCGTTGAGAAAAGCCGAATATTGCACCTTTCCGGGCGTCAACACTGCCGCGTCGTTCGATGTTACATATTGTATAAACGGCAAGGCATTGGCGCCTTTTACCCAAATTTCGCCCATGTGGCTCACGTCGAACACGCCTGCTTTTTCGCATACGGCAAGGTGTTCACTGTTGATACCGGTATATTCTACCGGCATGTTGTAGCCGGCAAACGAAAGCATTTTCGCGCCCAGCTTAATGTGATTGGCTGTAAAAACCGTTGTTTTCATAATGTTCTTTTATTTTGATTTCCGCAGGTAAATACCGAAACGTTTTAATTCTTCTTTCAAAAAACCCTGCTCTTGCTTCTTGTTTACCTTGTGCCGCTTGAAATAGATGAGTTCATGCGTGTCGGCGGCAATCAGCATATTGTAGCAAAAAGTGTGTTTCGGGCTTCCCACTCGCGGATACAGCGTCAATCCGATGACCTGGTTCTTTGCTTCCGCCGTCATGGCTTGTTCCACGTCGCCGTCTTCTACAATACGCAGGCGGCCATTGAACGATTGTGCCATTTCTTCTTCGGTTACCGTATAAGTAATATCGTCTTTCACCAGCATCAGGTGGCGGCCAACCAGGCGTTCGATATTTTTATTGTACCTGTCGTCTAACTTTTGTTTCGCCAGTTTGGGATTTTGCTGTATGCTTAGAACATGGCGTTGCATGATATCCACAAACGCGCTCATAAATAACAGCGGCTTGTCAATAGATTGTCCGTCGCACGATACCGGCAGCAATAAAAACTCGGACAGTTTGTCCAATGACACCCCGCCGCCCATCAATAAATTCAGGAAAGTATATACAAACAATTTTTCCTCCTCGCCTTTTTGGAAACTGCCGCCCACCAGGAGAAGGAACGTGCGGTTGGCATCGCCGACGTTTGCATCGAACTCCACTTTATCGATAAATTTTAGCGGCGTAAGTTTCCATTTACTTTCCAGCGCATCTTTCAAAGCGGCTTCCAGAAGGATGTTTTCGCCGGTCAGCACCACATTCAGGGTAGTGCGTGAAAAGCGTTCAATCTGTTCGGCCGTAGGCATTATGCGTTCCTGTGCCGATAAAGTTATAGCTACCGGCAGCCATAGCAAAAGTAAAATTTTTTTCATGACTATTTTCTAATTTTTTGTAAAGTTACGTAAAAAAATATTTGCAGAATAAATTTTAATATATGAAATGACTACTTACTGAAAACTAAAAACTGCCTGCTGACCTCCGGCGCCAGCCCACTCTCCATTCTCCATTAAATAAGCGCCAGCCAACTTTTAACTTTTAGTTTTTAACTCGGGGGGTAAAATTTTTTTCGAAAATATTTGGAATTAAAAAATAAAGTAATATATTTGCAGCGTTATAACGTTCTTTTTTATTTAGCGTAAGAAATCCGCAAAATTTCAACCGTCAAAGTATTCATGTTATATAGAACGTGAATTTAAATTTATTTTTTGACGGTGGGTTTGCGGAACCTCTTACAATAATAAATTGAAATTCACGTTTTCTTTTTAAGAAAAATCCCACAAACCACCGTAGAAATCGTGAAAAGTGGCAATGAAAATAAAATTGTAGCAGGGGATTGTTTTATAAAGGTTGTTTGTGTTTGTGGGTACTTAAATAAAACAATCCCGAAGCTGCAAAAAGTAATTAACTTTTAAAAAAACATTTTTATGAAAAAAATTTTCTTTTTAGCAATGTTCGCAAACCTGGCAGCAAGCGCCACAGTAACCGTTACGCCGCTTTCTACGGATTATTCCACAAACAAAGTAACCTTTAAAGTGGAATGGACAGGTACGCCTTATAACAATCATGTGTGGGTATGGGTAGATTTGTGCCCGATTGTCGGAACTTCTCCGGGTACATTTGAAAAAGCCGTTATCAGTGCGGTATCCGTAACATCCGGCACTTACACGGATTTAAATGGACGTGGCTTTTTTGTAACCGCCAACGGCACGACGGTTACCGCCACATTAAGCAATGCCTACGGAAAATTTAACTGGTGCGCCTACGGCAGCGACTACCCGCCGAATGTTTTGGCGAATACCAATAGTTCCTACACATTGGCGGGAACGCCGCCATTCAAATTGATTGCTTCTAATGGTGCCACTTCGCTAACAGTGTCCGGTACCACTATTGCTACTTCTGCCGTAACGTTTACGCCGGCAACCATAACCGACGCCACAGGTTATCCCGGACTTTGGTGTTCCTATACCGGAAGCGACTTGTATATGGACGCCTCTCGTCGTTGCATGGAACGCCAAAGTGGTGCAGGGAATTGGGAAGCATGGATAAAAGATAGCAGAGATAATGAATTATATCGAATTGTTTTGATGCCTGACAACAAGTGGTGGTTGGCGCAGAGTGTTAAATATGCAGGAACCGGTTCTTCGATTACAGTTGCTGATTGTACAAAGGAAACATGTGGACGGTGGTATACGAGTACCGAAATGAATGGTGGTGGCTCAGATGGCTACGGTGCCAAAAAACAAGGTGTTTGTCCGGATGAATGGATGCTGCCTGTTAGCGCAGGCTGGATTACACTGCTTAATACAATACATGCTGATGCAATGACAGCCTCGCAATACTTAGCTTGCCCAAGTGCATCGCCGACCTATAGCGCTTACTTTGGGTGGTCTGGACCTATATGTATTCACCGACGATACGACCCACAGGGGGGCGATACCTATCTAGCTAATGACGAACCAGACTTTATGGTTGTGATGTGGCATTCTGCAGAATGGGGCGAATACCACTGGGGAGTAATGCACAAAACGAAAGTACTCGGAGACGTGTATAGAGTCCGTTGCTTCCGCCAACTGTAATTTAATCCAAATAATATAAATAGAAGCAAAAAATACTGTTTCCAAATAATGCTACGTGCGGCGGCTACGAAACGCGCCAACAAACGGCAGTATTTTATTTCCCTCACGCAGCAGCATCTTCAAGTCGCCTGCGGGTTGCTGCAATGCTGCTGTGATTTAAAGTTCCTTCCGGCGCAAGCGTACGAAACGGTTGTCGCGCAGCTGCCGCCGGTAGGGGAACAGGTAGAAGTGTAATTTTTGCATCTGTTATTTAAGGTTACCCATCCTTCAAGTCCGTACAGAAACCCCCAACGCTTGCAACCTTAAACTAATGACTCACGACTAAAAAACAATGAAAAATAAAAAGGGATTAAAATTTGAGCAGTTTATGCCGCCGTAAGGCGGGCGGAAGAAGATTTCATTTGAATGGTAGAATCCAACCATCGAATGGCAGAACCCAACCATCGAAGAGACGAAGGCAACCGCCGGCTGGTAGAAAACAACCGCCGAAATGAAGAAGACAACCATCGAAGTGAAGAAGACAACCGCCGGGGTGAAGAAGACCGCAATTGGAGGTGAAGAA
>JAITSM010000075.1 GCA_031287815.1 Prevotellaceae bacterium | reverse complement strand
GAACGATTACGGTGAATGTAGCGGAAAACTTGACCGTGGCAACGCGCGCCGCTACCGTTACCATTACGTCCGGCACGCTCTCCCAGCAGGTAACCGTAACGCAGGCGGCCGCCGCGCCCACGCTGGGGGTAACGCCCGCCACTATTGACGCCGCCGCCGGAACCGGCACGTATGCCGTTACCATAACAAGCAATACCGCATGGACGGCTGCCGTGAATACTGCCGCCACGTGGTGCACGCTCTCGCCGGCTTCCGCTACCGGAAACGGAACGGTAACGGTGAATGTAGCGGAAAACTTGACCGTGGCAACGCGCGCTGCTACTGTTACCATTACGTCCGGCACGCTCTCCCAGCAGGTAACCGTAACGCAGGCGGCCGCCGCGCCCCCCACGCCCCCCGCCGCCGGTACGCCCCCTCACGCCGCCTCTACCCAAACATGGACGTTCGGTAGCCAGACGTGGAGCGACGCCATCCAAATACTGGCATGCGATAACAATACTTTTCTCTTTAGCAATACCGAACCGCACTGCCGGAGTTATACTTTGGGTCAAGACACATGGTATTATTATAACTGGCCCTATGCAATGGCGAATGCACAAGAATTATGTCCGTCACCGTGGCGCCTGCCAACTTTTGATGAGGTATCGGACCTCGGCATGTATACAGATTACGAAGAGTTGATAGCTGAATGGGGTCTCGGTGGTGCTGCGCAATATGCTGATGTGAGCTATCCTGCTAACGAAGCTGCTTACTGGACTTCGACCCCTTACTACGACGAAGAAACAGGTGAAAGCGATTCGCAATCGTGGCATTTATACTACACAAATGGCGTCCGCATGGGAACAATAAATCTCCCTCCCGCAATGGCTTTGACAGTTGCCGGAAACAATATAGGTATGCAGGTTAGGTGTGTAAAATAACTACGAATTAACCATTACGAACAAAGCCGCCCTTAGGGGCGGCTTTTGTTTTTAGGGGGAATAAATATTTTGCGTATATTTGTGGGAAACAACCCCTGTCCGGGCAAGATGAAACTTCGCCCCTTTTAAAAGAAATTCCGCACAATATCATTTCCGAAGGCGAAAGCCATAAGCAGCATGAGCAGCAGGAGGCCGAGCCATTGCGCCGTTTCCAGGACTCTTTCGCTGGGCTTGCGGCGCGTAATCATTTCGTACAGCACAAACATTAAGTGGCCGCCGTCGAGCGCGGGAATGGGCAGGATGTTCAGCACCGCCAGCATAATCGTCAGCATGGCGGTGATGCCCCAAAAGGTGTCCCAGTTCCAGGCGCCGGGAAAGATGTTGGCAATGGTGATGAAGCTGCCGAGCGATTTATAGGCCTCCGTTTTGGGCGAAAATACCAATCCTAAATCTTTTACATAATTGACAATGGCGGTGCATCCCTTGCTGACGCCGGCCGGCAGCGCGGAAAAGAACGAATATTTCTTTTCCACTACCGGGAAAAAGTCGTTCATCAGCCCATTCAAAATTACCTCCATCACCCCTCGGTCATTGACGCTGACTGGTACTGTTTGCAGCGTATCGTGGCGGTTGACGGTGAGCTGGACGGTTTGGTTTTTCCGCCGCTGCAATTCTTGCTGGACGTCCTGCATAATGAACAGCGGTAGCGAATCCACCGCCACCACGCGGTCGCCGGCGCGCAGCCCCGCCTGCGCATTGAGCGAAGAGTCGGGAATGAGGGCTATTTCAAAGGGTATGCGCGGTTCGAATATAAAGTATTTCTTGTTCAGCAACGCCTTCATGTAACGCTCGTCGATGTGGACGGTCACCGTATCCCCGCGCCGGATGACGGTCGCTTCTTTCGACTGGTTGCGGATTAAGTTGATTTGGATATCCTGAAACCGCTCCACCGGCTCCCCGTCGAGCGCAAGGATTTTGTCGCCGTGCCGGAAGCCCATTTCCAGCGCAAGCGTGTCGCAGTGCACGCCGTAGGCGAGGTCTTTGTTCGCCAGGTAATGTTCGCCCCAAGTGTACAGCATGCCCCAGTACACCAGCACGCCGAAAATGACATTGAACAGCACGCCGCCTGTTATTGCGAACATGCGCTGCCATGCTGGGCGGGCACGGTATTCCCAGTGTTGCGGAGGTTGCTGCAGTTGTTCCTTGTCCATACTCTCATCCACCATGCCGGCGATTTTGCAGTACCCGCCCACCGGCAGCCAGCCGATGCCCCACTCGGTTTTTTCGGGATGGGCTTTCCAGCTTTCCGGCGGCGCGGAAGAAAACCAGCTGAACGCCCACCGCCCCTCCATGCGTTTCACGCGAATAATAGAAAACCAGGGATTATAAAACAGGTAAAATTTATCGACTCGCATTTTGAAAAGGCGGGCAAATAAATAATGCCCCATTTCATGTACCACAATCAACAGCGAAAGCGACACTACCAGTTGGATGATCTTCATTAAAACTTCCATGTTTTTTTTAAAATTTAAAGTTTATGGTTTAAAGTTTCCGGCGCCAGCCACATCACACTTCCCTCGCCATTGCGTCGGTTTCTTGCAGGTCGGCGAGGCTGGGCGCGGCGATGAAAGGCACGCGTTGCATCATCTTTTCCACCGTCCGGGCGATTTGCAAAAAGGTAATACGCCCCTGCAAAAACGCTGCTACGGCCGCTTCATTGGCTGCGCTCAGGGCGCAGGGGATATTCCCCCCGCGTTTCAGGGCTTCGCCGGCCAACGCCAGGCAGGGGAATTTTTTATCATCGGGCGGGAAGAAAGTCAATGCCCCCGCTTGGGAAAAATCTACGCGCGGAGCCGCCAACGGCAAGCGTTGTGGAAAACTCAAGGCGTACTGTATCGGCAATTTCATATCGGGAATGCCGAGTTGCGCCTTCACTGCGCCGTCGGCGAATTGCACCATGGAATGGACAATGGATTGCGGATGCACCAGCACCGCAATTTTTTCCGGCGGCAGCGAAAACAGCCAGTGCGCCTCTATCACCTCCAGCCCTTTGTTCATCATCGTAGCGGAATCAATGGTGATTTTCGCGCCCATCTTCCAGTTCGGATGTCGCAAGGCGTCTTGGAGGGTGATTTTTCCCATTTCCTCCGGCGGCGTATGCAGGAAAGGCCCGCCCGACGCCGTGAGGTAGATTTTTTCTATTTCGCCCAATTCTCCCAACAGGCATTGGAAGATAGCCGAATGTTCCGAATCCACCGGCAGCAGCGGCACGCGGCGTTCCCGTGCAGCCTGCATGACTAATGCACCGGCCACCACCAGCGTTTCCTTGTTGGCCAGCGCCAATGGTTTCCCGGCTTTCAATGCGCACAATGCCGGCTGCAACCCCGCAAAACCAAGCAGGGCGGAAAGCACGATATCCGCCGTATCCCAAGCCGCCACGTCGCACAGGGAAGCCGCGCCCGCAAATACTTTTACCGGATATTTTTTCAAGGCCGCCGCCACTTCGGAATATTTCTCCTCATTGCCGATAACCACCGCATTGGGCTGGAAAGCCATAGCCTGTTCGATGAGCAATGCCGCATTGTTCTGCGCCGTCAACACTTCTACCACAAACGCCTCCGGGTGCTGCGCAATGACTTCAAGCGCCTGCACGCCCACAGAGCCTGTGGAGCCTAATATAGTAACGCGTTTCTTATTCAAAACTGATATATTTCAACGGATCCACTGGCATGCCTTTATACCAGAGTTCAAAATGAAGATGAGGGCCGGTGGTAAGTTCGCCCGAGTTCCCGACAATCGCTATCGCTTCGCCGGCTTTTACGCGGTCGCCCTGTTTTTTCAGCAATTTTTCATTATGTTTATAGACCGAAAGAATATCGTTGCTGTGTTGGATTTGTATAACATAACCTGTTTCGGCCGTCCAGCTGGCCATAATAACCGTGCCGTCCAGCACCGACATCACCGTTGCGCTCGGCGCAGCCACAATATCCACCGCCAAGTGTTTGGTTTTAATATCAAACTTGTCGGACACCACGCCCTGCACCGGCGTGAAGAGGAACAGGTTTTCCAGCGACTCCTGTTTCGCTGCCGGAGGAATGATTGCAGAAGCAGGGTCGTAAATATCGTGTTTTTCTATTTCCTTCCGCAACAGCGAGTCTTCGCGCGAGGGCACAAACGCGGCCGCATTGCCGGACGCGACCGTTGACGTCACAGGTTGGTTGGTATCTATCGGCAGCGGGTCTTGCCCCGACAACAGCAAATTGATATTGGTCAGGTGCCGCTCCCACTGGTGCAGCAGCATTTCCAGCGAATCGGAGCGCAAGGCGTTCGCCACGATTTTCTCGCGGGTAGTAGCATCCGGATAGCCGGGAATAAATTCCCGCAAGCTGGTAAACGCTATCAAAACGGTGACGGTGGCAATAACCAGAATCACCAACATTGCTCCGGAGATAATAGCCCCCAGCCCCGAGATACGGAAATGGCTTACCTGTTCCAAAGTAGTGTCGTTGTAAACGGTAATCAGGTATTTGTTTTTCAATAAATCCGACTTTTTCTGCGCATCGGACAGGTCTTTATTTTTTGCCATGCAAGTAAAAATAAGAAAAGACAAAGGTAGGAAAAATTTACGATTTTAGTTATAAGTCGTGAGTCGTAGGTGGCGGGTTGGGAAAAAAATGGAAATAAAATTTGGAGATAAAAAAAATGTATAGATAATACCAATAATTACCCAAGGGATAACCCTAAGACGATAGCAACTACAACCACTACTTCTTATGGCTGGGCGCATACAATGGGACAATGCTGTGGAACGCTCGCAAGTCATATTGTATATCAAAACATCGTAGATTCGTGGTGTGCGCGACAACCAGGCGTTAGTGCTTGTTATCAAGTTGACGGAATTGGAACACGGGCAGGTATTGGTGATAATCAATGTCTGACACATGCTGCTGCGGATTGCATTGACCTGAAATCGCAATGTGTTCGTTAAATTTCATGAATGAGTTACCAGCGTTCGTTATAATTTGTAGCCATGAAAAGATAAAAGGTACGTACCAAACTGAAATCGGTACGTACCAAACTGAATTTGGGACGTACCAAACTGAAATCGGGACGTCCCCAAAGACATTATTCGCTATTCATCGTCTTTTATCGTTTTAAACGACAAAATATGCAGCGTTACGGCTGCGGCTACAACCAGCAGGACTATCCGCAGCCACAGGAGAGCAACGAAATAAACGGAAGTTAAAATGCTTGCCCATAAAAACAGCAGGGAGCAGATTTTCCCTTTCCTGCGGATGCCTTTATATTGCAGCCATTCGCGCAACGGCTTCCCGATAAAGGGATGGCGTAAAATTTTTTCTTTCCATTTCGGCGAACTTTTGGCAAAGCAAAAAGTGGCTAAAAGCAGGAAAGGGACAGTCGGCAACAGCGGCAGGAACATGCCCAGCACGCCCAGCGCTACTGAGCCCATGCCGCCGGAAAACCAAAGCGCTTTACAGAACTGCCGCATCGCCGGTGGGGTGAATTAGGGGTTGGCTCATCGTTTATTGAAAATTATCCATCAATATGCTCCCTTCAAACACCAGGCAGGCAGGCCCGGTAAGGAACACATCGGTGATAACAGGGGAATGGTACGTAAAGTCCACTTGCAGCTGTCCGCCGCGCGTTTGTAGCGGAATGTGGCAGTGTTGCCCGCCTGCAAGGGCGGCTTGCCTGTATTGTACCGCAATGGCTGCTGCCACGCTGCCGGTGCCGCAGGCCAGCGTTTCATCTTCTATCCCGCGTTCGTAGGTGCGGATGCGTAAGCCTTGCGGCGTTAGCTGTACGAAATTAATATTAGCGCCTTCCTTGCCGGTCAGGGTGGCGTCGTAGCGCAAAATGCGGGCTTCGGGAACAAAGTCAATAATATTTACATCTTCCACAAAGCGTACGAAATGCGGCGCGCCGGTATCCAGCAGGTAATCGTTGCCACGTTGTTCCGCCTTTTTTACGTCAATCATTTTCAGCCGGACCATATAATTGTTGCCATTCCCGCTCAATATTTCCGCCGTATGCAGCCCGTCGGCGGCATGGAACGTATAGATTTTTTTCGCCGGCAGCACCCGGTGCGCAAAAGCGGTAAGGCAACGCCCGCCGTTGCCGCACATAACGCTTTCGCGGCCGTCGGAATTATAATAGCGCATGGCAAAATCATCATTGCCGGCGGGTTGGTCTAATAACATCAATCCGTCTGCACCAATGCCAAAATGTCGGTGGCACAAAAAGGCAATATGTTCCTCCGTGAGTGCGGAAAATACGCCGGAGCGGTTGTCTATTAACACAAAATCATTCCCCGCCCCCTGGTATTTACAAAAAGAAATAATCATTTCCGGTATAATTTTTGCAAAGGTACGCATTAAACCAAAATAAAAAAAGTTACTCAAAGTATATCATCTTAAAATACTAAAAACATGAAACGAATATTTATTTTTACTTTCTTGGCGGTAGTGGTTGGCGGGCTTTCCGGCGGCTTGTGTGCAAAATATGCTATGGCACAGGAGCGGCGCATGACAACGGATGCAAAACAGGAATCCCCGCTAACAACCGTTAACCGGAGGGCTACATTATTAAACCAAACGAAATGGCCGGATTTTACGTATGCTGCCGAAAATTCGGTGGAAGCCGTAGTGCACGTTTCCGTGTATCAACGCAGCACTTTTGTTGATTATTTCTTCGGGCATCCCATCCGGAGGTATGAAGGCGTGCAGGCCGGCAACGGCTCCGGTGTGATATTGACTACCGATGGTTACATTGTAACCAACAACCACGTGATTGAAAAAGCCAATAAAATCCAGGTAACGCTGTACGACAAGCGCACCTTACAGGCGCGGTTGGTAGGCACCGACCCCGTTACGGACGTGGCGGTGTTGAAGGTGGAAGCCGACAATTTGCCGTTTCTTCCCTTCGGGAACTCCGATTCCTTGCGGTTGGGCGAATGGGTGCTGGCTATCGGCAATCCGTATAACCTTAATTCTACCATCACGGCGGGCATTGTCAGCGCTAAGGGGCGGCACATGCTTTCGCCCGACGGCCGTTTCAAAATCGAATCGTTCATTCAAACCGATGCAGCGGTAAATCCCGGCAACAGCGGCGGCGCGCTGGTGAATACGCGCGGCGAACTGGTGGGAATAAACACCGCGATTGCTTCGCCTACCGGCTCGTTTTCCGGCTATTCGTTTGCCGTGCCTACCGGGATTGTACAAAAAGTGGTGGAGGATATTATCCAGTATGGCGCAGTGCAGCGTGCCGTGCTTGGCGTTACGATGACGGAGATTACCGACGAGTTGGCAAAGAAAATGAATTTGTCCAATCTTAATGGCGTACTCGTGGTAGATATTGTGGCCGGCAGCGCCGCCGAAAAAGCCAATATCCGCAAAGGAGATGTGATTACGCATATCAACGGTATAGCCATAAAAAGCACTTCGGCGGTACAGGAACAAATTGGGCGTTACCGCCCGGAAGAACAAATAGAAATTATTATAGAAAGGAATGGCAAAAAACAGCATGTGAATGTTGTCTTGGCCAAGTTCAAAGAAAAAATTAAATATCCGGATAAAAAGTTTTATGATGATCCGAACGAATAATTGCACCATGCGAAATAATGATCCGAATGAACAAATAAATAATTGGTTATTGGCGATTATGGATTTTTTTAATCAGGACATTTCTTAGTCTGGAAAATTTTTTATATCTTTGTGCCCTTTTTATATTTTCATAAATTTTATGAGACAATTAAAAATCACTAAATCCATTACGAATCGTGAAAGCGCATCCCTTGACAAGTATTTGCAGGAAATCGGGCGCGAGGAACTCATCACTGTGGAAGATGAGGTTGAGCTGGCACAGCGTATCCGGCGCGGCGACCAGGTAGCGTTGGAAAAACTGACCCGTGCCAATTTGCGATTTGTGGTGTCGGTAGCCAAGCAATATCAAAACCAGGGCTTAAGCCTTCCCGACTTGATTAACGAAGGCAATTTGGGATTGATAAAAGCGGCCGAAAAGTTCGACGAAACACGGGGGTTCAAATTTATTTCGTATGCCGTGTGGTGGATTCGCCAGTCAATATTGCAGGCATTGGCGGAACAGTCGCGTATTGTACGCTTACCGCTCAATCAGGTAGGGTCGCTCAATAAAATAAACAAGGCGCTGGCAAAATTCGAACAAGAACATGAACGCCTTCCCTCGCCCGAAGAATTGGCAGAGTTGATGGAAATCCCCAAAGAAAAAATACTGGACACCCTGCGCGTATCGGGTCGCCATGTGTCTGTGGACGCGCCGTTTGTAGAAGGCGAAGACAACAGCCTGCTCGATGTGCTGGTCAACAACGATTCCCCGAACGCCGACCGCGGGCTGATTAACGAATCGCTTTCGACGGAAATTGATCGTGCCCTTTCTACATTAACCGAACGCGAACGCGAAATTGTAAAATGCTTTTTCGGCATTGGCGGTTCGCAGGAACTGACGCTTGAAGAAATCGGCGACAAGTTCGGGCTTACCCGTGAACGCGTGCGGCAGATAAAGGAAAAAGCCATTCGCCGCTTACGGCACAGCACGCGAAGCCGGTTGTTAAAAACGTACTTAGGTTAGTTAATAGAATTTTGTTTTAATTGTTTTTTGTAAATTCCTGCGAGAGCAGGAATTTTTTTGTCGCTGTTCAATTAGCAATGATGACATATTTTTTCAAATAGTGTGCCTGTTAGATGGACAGTTTAATCGCTGCACAAGCTTGATTAGTCCTTGTTCTGTAAAAAAATTATTGTATCTTTGCATTTGCAAGCCGGCATTGACCTATGGTGTAACGGTAGCACAACAGTCTCTGGATCTGTTTGTATAGGTTCGAATCCTGTTAGGTCAACTATCCCATATCACACATTATATTTCTTCAGGAAGGGCGTGAGTGAAACAACCAGCAGGCCGAACAACCCAATGATGCAAAGCGCCCAACGTAACCCAATAGCTTCGGAGACAAACCCAATGAGCGGCGGCCCCATTAGCAGCCCGAAGAAACTGATAGAGGAAACCGTTGCCAGGGCAATGCTTGGCAACATGGCTTTGGAACGGCCAACGAGGCTAAAGCAAATAGGTATGGCAGGGGAAATGCCTGCGCCGATAAGCAGGAAACCCAACGTAGAAGTAATGAGGTGCGGCGAAACCACCGTCAACAGCAACCCCGCTACAATCAGGCTGCCGCCGGTACGCAATACGCGGATAACCCCGAAGCGCATAATAAACCGGTCTACCGTAAACCGCCCGACCGTCATGCTGCTCATGGCGGCGATGTAACCCAGGCGGACAAGGTTTTCCGGCGGCGCAATGACGTCTTTAAAATAAATGCCGCTCCAGTCGAACACCGTTCCCTCGCATACCATATTGGCAAAGGCCAGCAGGCCGATGATTAGAACGTAGGCGTCGGGGCGGGTAAAGATTTTACGGGGGGCTTCGTCAATACGCTTCTGCCGGGCGTCGCGCGGGAGAATG
This sequence comes from Prevotellaceae bacterium, assembly GCA_031287815.1. Taxonomy (GTDB): domain Bacteria; phylum Bacteroidota; class Bacteroidia; order Bacteroidales; family UBA932; genus JAIRKX01. Next base: position 3,606 of record JAITSM010000075.1, on the reverse strand, counting down.
GAACGCTGCATGGCGACGACAATACAAAGTATCCACGTATATACAATCAGGAAATGTACTAGCGGCGACAGATTCAACGCCACCATCAGCGCGCCGGTTAACGCCCCTACAAATCCGGCGCAGGACCACAACCCATGAAATACCCCCATGATACTGCGCTGAAATAACCGCTCCACGCCCACTGCCTGCGTATTGATGGAAATGTTGGAGAGGTTGCCCACCATGCCGAATAAAAATAGCGCCACGTATAATTGCGCATAGGTAGCGACCAGCCCGATAGATACCAGAATCAATGAATAGACCTGAGCAGAGAGGAGTAACATGCGCCGGCTACCGTATTTGCTGACCAGGTAACCCGACAAAGCCATCGTTACAAATTCCCCGATTGGGATTATCAACAGCACGCTTCCCAACTGGGCGTCGTTCATCGACAACGATTGCTTCAGGTCGGGGATGCGGCTGGCCCAACTGGCAAAAATCAATCCCTGCACAAAATAAAAAGCGCACACCGATACACGGTACCACGCTTTGGCGTCTTTCTCTTTCAACTGTTGTAATAAGCCGGAAGCCATTTCCAAATTTTAAAGCTGCAAAAATACGAAAATACCGGCAAACGGTGAAGGGAAAAACCTTAGTTCATTAAATTCTTCCTTGCAAATAGCCTGCGTCCGTTTATACAACCGGCGCGCTACGCTTTTACGGAAAACTCGTATCCTTCCATAATCGGGTTATGCAGGATTTTTTTGCATACCTCTTCGACGCGTTTCTCGGCTTGCTGTTTGGAGGGCGCTTCTATTTCAAGCGTAAGGTGCTTGCCTATGCGTACGTTCTCAATTTCGGCGTAGCCATTGTTGTGCATCACGGCGGTAACGGCCTTGCCTTGCGGGTCTAACAATGCTTTCAGCGGCATCACATTGATTTCTGCGATAAATTTCATGGTTTATTTATTTATTTTTTACGAAATAACGAATGTATAAACGAAAGAAAAATGTAAGTAAAGAAAATAACCGCCATCGCAAACAGTATTCCCTGCCGGAAAATAAGGGCGCAAAATACAATCAGCAGGCACAGCAAAAGAAAAACGAAAGGTGTTTTATTATCGCGCCAACGCAGGTTTTTAAATTTCAAGGCGAACATCGGCAGGTGGCACACCAGCAGCGCGGAAAGCAGGACGGAAAGAATAACTATCGCATACCATTGCTCCATCCATGCGGCAAGCCAATGGCCATGTACCGACAAACTCACCAGGGCGCCTGTCAGCAGGGCGCTGGCGGGGGTCGGCAAACCGATAAAGCCGTTGCTTTGCCGGGCGTCGATATTGAACTTTGCCAGGCGCAACGCCGAAAACGCCGCAAGAATAAAAGGAAAGAACGTCCACAGTTCCCAAACCAACCCGCTGTCGAAGCCGCCGGTGATTTTATCGCTCAACAGTATATTGAGTTTATTATGCAAAAGCGCTGCCGGCGCTATGCCAAAGCTGGCCATATCGGCCAGCGAATCGAGTTGTTTGCCCAGTTCGGAATAGGCTTTCAGCAAGCGCGCACTCAACCCGTCGCAGAAGTCAAACACCGCAGCGGCAAAAATGCAATATACCGCAAAGTCTGTCCAGCCGCGCAAAGCAAACACAACGGCTATGCAGCCCGCCAGCAAATTGCATATGGTAATAGTATTGGGGAGGACGCGCACTATAACTTTCATAACAGCCTTAAAATTTTACGTTTTTTAATCCTGAAATTTTTTACCTTTGTATAATTAAAATAAAAGTCATGGCAAAATTAGTAAAAAAAGGGCATATACGTTTATTTCTTTTTTTGTTTTTATCCGTCACCGCCGGGTGCAAAAACATAAGCGGGCAAATAAAAAATTACAGTTATACGGTAGTGGCCGTTTACCCGCATGACACGCAGGCTTACACGCAAGGATTGTTTATTCACGACGGCGTGTTGTACGAAAGCACCGGGCAGTACGGGCAATCGAGCTTGCGGAAAACAGATTTAAAAACCGGGCGGGTATTAAATATGGTTCCGCTGCCGAAACATTATTTCGGCGAAGGCGCCTGTGTGTTGAACAATAAAATTTATTGGCTGACGTACATGGAACAAACCGTTTTTGTGTATGATTTATCGTTTAACAAAATCGGCGAATTTCATTATCCCGGCGAAGGCTGGGGATTGACAACGGATGGAACGCATTTAATCATGAGCAACGGCTCTTCGATATTGCGTTTTATAAATCCCGACAATTTTTCAGAAGTGCGTTTCCTCCACGTTACCCACAAGGGCAGCGCATTACCTATGCTAAATGAACTGGAATATATCAACGGCGAAATTTGGGCAAACGTATATACGGAAGATTATATTGTACGTATTGACCCGATGAACGGCAAGGTCGCCGGGATTGTTTTCCTCCATAATTTATTGCCCGCCTCCCTGCGGACAAGGAATACCGACGTACTCAACGGCATTGCCTGCGACGCCGCCACCTCGAAAATATATGTAACCGGAAAAAACTGGCCGAAACTATATGAAATAACTACACAACCAACGCCGGAAAAACGTTGATTGTGTAGTTAAAAAACCAATAACCCCAAAGGGGTCAGCAATTATTCATGCAGGTTGAAAGAGGTGTCGTACACCCACGTGTCTTGGGGAGCAAAGTCCGCTGACCGGACGAGGCTGTTCATTTCGTTGTACGCCGTATGTATATTGTCGAACGAAACGGCAGATATACATGCATAGCCATTCCTGAAACGCATCATTTTCGGGCTGTAACCCTTGTTTTGCAATAAGCCCATCATACGGTCGGCATTCGATGATACCCTGAAGCAGCCCACTACCACATGGTAGCGTTTGCTTTCGGCGGCAAGCCTTGCAGTTTCTTCTTCCGCCTGCTGTTGTTCCAGCGCCAATTGTTCGGCTTCCTGCGCCAATTGCAGTTGCACTTGCGCGATACTGTCCTGGCGGGCTTTTTCCCGCTGTTCCCGCTTCTTCAATTCCGCTTTGGACGGTTTGCCGAGAAAGGTGGTATTAAACCAGTCGCAGCTGTTCAAACTGATTAACATGGCTGCCGGCAATGCGATATAAAGTAGTTTTTTCATAGTAATTATGATATTATAATTGTCAAATGTACACATTTTTTCCAAACTACGAAAATTTTTTTAAAAAACTATTTTTTTGATGTATGTAGTAGGAGGTATGAAGGGTGAGCGGTGAAGGGTGAGGTATGAATTATGAAGTATGAATTATGAAGTATGAATTATGAAGTATGAATTATGAAGTATGAATTATGAATTATGAATTATGAGGTAGCTTGCGCCAGCCCCCGTCATTGCGAGCGAAGCGAAGCAATCCAGTGGCAAGCGAATGGAATCTTCTGGATTGCTTCGTCGTTCCTCCTCGCAATGACGGTTTTTTTTTAATTGAAAATTGAGAATGAAGGTTTCCGGCGACAGCGCCCTTCACCCCTCACTCTTCACCCTTCTCCATTATCCCCCCCTTCCTTTTTCCGCCAAAAAGAACAGAATTTCAAAAATTTTTATTTATTTTTGCCTGAATATCAAATATTATTTGTAATTTTGCACCCGATCCCCGTTTTGACTTACTCAGT
>JAITSM010000066.1 GCA_031287815.1 Prevotellaceae bacterium | reverse complement strand
GCGATGGAACAAAAGTCTACCCACACCCATACGCGGTTGGCGGGAGCAGTGGCAGCATTCCATGCAACGCGGAATTTCACCTCTGATTTGTCATAATCTACGCTGATGGGCGTAACGGTTGCCTGCGCAAACAAGCCCCCTGCCCCCCAAAAGAGGAAGAATAACAGGAGAAGCCCCCTGAATCCCCCGAAGGGGGCATTTTGTTTTGATAATTGTTTCATAATTGTTTTTTTTAAATTGTTCATTGTTTATTATACCGGGACACGCCCACAGCCGCCGGCTCATCATTGCCGGTATAATACACCGGAATATTTTCCGCGTTCGATGCGGTTGTTTTTTGCGTCGCGCAACCTGCCGCCAACAGCAACAAGCCCGCGAGAGAAAAGAAAATTTTTTTCATACTATTATTATTTAAGGTTTATAGTTTCACGTTTAAGGTTCCGGCGCCAGCCAACTCTTAGTTCTTAACTCTTAGTTCTTAACTTTTTTTTGTAGCATCAGGGTTGTTTTCAAACACAAACTAATTTCTATAAAACAACCCCCTGCTACGAATTTTTATCCGCTGCCAATCATTGCAGAAAGTTTTAATATACTTTTTCTACAATTTGTTTCTTTAACTTTTATGGTGATTTTTTCTTGATTCCGCTAAAAAAAACAAGAGTGGAATGGGCGTCATGTTTATCACTAGTCGAGGTTATCGGAAACCCACACAGTAAATAAGTATAACAACCCACATCCACTCTTGATGTGTTTGCTTCTACTCATACTCATACTGTGTTTGAATTTCCGATATTCCGACTAGTGTGGCAGAATAAAAGTTAAAGCGATATATTTTTTATATCCTTTTCAAAATGTCAAGGAGCAAGTAATAACCGCCGCAAATATAAAACAATATTTTTTATTTACAACTATTTTTGAAAATATTTTTTTTACCAGCGCAATTTTAGCGTTACCGGGCAGTGGTCGGAGTGAACGACGTCTTTCAGGATGTCGGCGTCGCGGAGGTTTTCGCGGAGGTTTTGGGATACCCAGAAATAATCCAAGCGCCAGCCGATGTTGCGGGCGCGGGATTGTGCAAAATGGCTCCACCAGCTGTAGCGTTCCGCTTCCCCGGGGTGGAATACGCGGAAAGTATCTATAAAGCCGCATGCTTCCAGCGCATCCAGCCATGCGCGCTCTTCGGGCAGGTAGCCCGACATTTTTTCGTGCGCTCTGGGGTTGTTGATGTCAATAGGTTTGTGGCTGATGTTAAAATCGCCGGTGATGATTATCTTCGGGCGCGTTTGGCGGAGCAGCAAAAGGTATTTCAGGAAATCAGCGAGGTAGTCCATTTTGAATTGCTGCCGTTCTTCGCCCATTGTTCCCGACGGAAAGTAGGAGCAGATGAGCGTACTGTCGCCGTAGTCGGCGCGGAGGAGGCGGCCTTCCGCATCATAACGCGGAATGCCGATGCCGTAAACGACGTTGTCGGGCTGTTGTTTGGAAAAGATGCCGGTGCCGCTGTAGCCCTTTTTTTGGGCAGGATGCAGGAAGCAATGATATCCCATGCGTTCGAAAAACGCAATGTCAATTTGGTCGTTTTGCGCTTTGGATTCCTGGATGCAGAATACATCAGGGTTTTCTTTTTGTAGCCACGTGTGCAATCCTTTTGAGAAGGCTGACCGGATGCCGTTAAGGTTGTAGGAAATTAAATATTGTTCCGCTGCAGTCATTATTTTTTCTGGGGGGCAGCCGGCGGTTTCGTATCCGACATGGTGCAGGTGCCGTTGAATATGGCGCCGGCTTCGATACTGATTTTTGCCGTAATAATGCTGCCTTTTACATTAGACGTGCTTTTCAGGCTGATGATTTCCGAAATGTTCAACGAACCTTCTACCTGCCCGAAAATGTCGGTTGTGCGGCCAATGATTTCCCCTTTGGTTTTTCCGGTATTCCCGACAACCACCTTGCCTTTGGCGGTGATGTTGCCTTCTAAAAATCCGTCCAAACGAATATCGCCGGGCGTATTGATATTTCCAATCACTTCCGTGCCCTGGCAAATCCGATTGATATTACTCATCGGCTGTTGTTCTTGCTCACGTGCCATATTTTCCATTTTTAGTTTTTAGTTTGAGGAGCAAAGTTACAATTTTTTTTTAAATGGACAACTTTATATAATTTATCGGCGCGGCGGATTTTCTCGGGAATAGCGATGGAGCAAGCGTCGCCTTTGACGGCTTTTGCCGCCGTTTGCAACTCCACCCGGATTTCCGTAACGGTTTTGCGCACCACGCCGGTGGTGGGGCCGATAATCAGTACTTCGTCGCCGGTAGACAGTTCGCCGGTTTCAATTAAAAACTCCGCCACGCCCAACCGATTGAAATAGTTGGTGGCTTTGCCGATGTATTCTTTCCGTTCGGTGGCTTTGTTGCCATAGGTTTCGCTCCATTCGCCGAGCAACGCCCCCTGGTAGTAGCCGTCCCAGAAGCCGCGATTGAAAACGGTTTTCAAGGTAGCGGTTAACTGTTCCGCCAGTTGCGGCGTATATTCGCCGGCGAGGAACGCGTCTATCGCGCGGCGGTAGCAGGCGGTAACGGCCTGCACATAATCGGCGGAGCGGGCGCGGCCTTCGATTTTGAAGACGCGTACGCCGGCATCCAGCAGTTTGTCCAAAAAACCGATGGTGCAAAGGTCTTTCGGCGACATGATGTACTGGTTGTCGATAGCCAGTTGGCGGCCGGTTTCATTGTCGGTAACCGTGTAGCCGCGCCGGCATACCTGGTAGCATGCGCCGCGATTGGCGGAAGCATTGTATTCGTGCAGGCTCAGGTAACATTTTCCGGATACCGCCATGCACAATGCGCCGTGGCAGAACAGCTCGATACGTACCGGTTTTCCGCCGGGGCCATTGACCGGTTCCGCCATTATTTTTGAATGGATTTTCTTTATCTTGTCCAGCGTCAGTTCGCGCGACAGCACCACCACGTCGGCAAACTGCGCATAAAAGCGCACCGCTTCGATGTTCGACAGGTTGAGTTGCGTGGAGATATGTACTTCGACGCCCTGCCGGCGGGCGTAGTCAATAGCGGCGACGTCCGACGCAATGATAGCCGAGATGCCGGCCTGCTTTGCCGAATCCACGAGGCGGCGCATCTCGTCCAGCTCGTCGTCATATAAAATGGTATTTACCGTAAGGTAGGAACGCATGCCGTGCTGGCGGCAGAAGTCCGTGATGCGCATCAAATCGTCCGGCAAAAAGTTATGCGCCGACCGCGCCCGCATATTCAGGCTTCCCACGCCGAAATATACGGCATCCGCGCCGCCCTGCGCCGCCGCCGTAAGGCACTCGAAACTGCCGGCCGGAGACATAAGCTCAACCCCTCCGGTAAATGGAGAATGGAGAGTGGAGAATGGAGAATGGGCTGACGCGCCAGCCGACTGCCCACTGCCCACTGCTACTGCCGACTGTTGACTGCTACTATTCATCTATTCTACCAGCTTTTTATACTTAAACCGTTTCGGCGCGTCGTCGCCCAAGCGTTTGCGTTTATTTTCCTCATATTCCGAATAGCCGCCTTCAAAGAAACAGGCCTGCGCGTCGCCCTCGAAAGCGAGGATGTGCGTGGCGATGCGGTCGAGAAACCAGCGGTCGTGCGAAATGATGACGGCGCAACCCGCAAAGTTTTCCAGCCCTTCTTCCAAAGCACGGATGGTATTTACATCTACGTCGTTGGTCGGCTCGTCGAGGAGGAGCACGTTGGCTTCTTCTTTCAATGTCAGCGCCAGGTGCAGGCGGTTGCGCTCGCCGCCGCTGAGGACGCCGCATTTCTTTTCCTGGTCGGCGCCGGAGAAGTTGAAGCGCGACACATACGCCCGCGCATTGACGTCGCGGTTGCCCAGCCGGATGATTTCGCTGTTGGCGGCGATGGTTTCAAAAACGGTCTTGTCGGGGTCGATTTGCCGGTGTTGCTGGTCTACGTAGGCAATTTTCACCGTTTCGCCCACGCTGAAGGCGCCGGCGTCCGGCGTTTCCAGCCCCATGATTAAACGGAACAGCGTCGTTTTTCCCGCGCCGTTCGGGCCAATCACGCCGACGATGCCTGCCGGCGGCAGCTTGAAGTGCAAGTCTTCAAACAGCAGCCGCCCGCCGAAAGCCTTTGCCACGCCCTGCGCTTCGATGACCTTGTCGCCCAATCGCGGGCCGTTGGGGATATATATTTCGAGGCGTTCTTCCTTCTGTTTGCCGTCTTCGTTCAACAGCTTTTCATACGCGCCCAGCCGCGCCTTCGATTTCGCCTGCCGCGCTTTGGGCGACATCCGCACCCACTCCAGCTCGCGCTCCAGCGTCTTGCGGCGTTTGCTTTCCTGTTTCTCTTCCTGCGCCAGGCGTTTCGACTTCTGGTCGAGCCACGACGAATAATTTCCCTTCCAGGGAATGCCTTCGCCGCGGTCGAGCTCCAGGATCCAGCCCGCCACGTTGTCCAGGAAATAGCGGTCGTGCGTTACGGCAATCACCGTGCCCTTGTATTGCTGCAAGTGGGTTTCGAGCCACTGGATGCTTTCGGCGTCGAGGTGGTTGGTAGGCTCGTCGAGCAGGAGGACGTCAGGCGCGCGCAGCAGCAGGCGGCACAGCGCCACACGGCGGCGTTCGCCTCCGCTGAGATGCCGCACCGGCCTGTCGCCGTCGGGACATTGCAGGGCGTCCATAGCGCGTTCCAGCTTGGCGTCGAGTTCCCACCCGCCGGCGTGTTCGATTTTCTCCGTCAGTTCGCCCTGCCGTTCGATGAGCGTAGCCATTTCGCCGTCGTCCAGCGGCTCGGCAAACCGGGCATTGACCGCCTCGTATTCGCGAAGCAAGTCCACCACCTCCTGCACGCCCTCTTCGACGATTTCGCGGACGGTCTTTGCGTCGTCCAGCTGCGGCTCCTGTTCGAGGTAACCCACCGTATAGCCCGGCGCCCAAACCACTTCGCCCTGGTAGGCTTTTTCGACGCCGGCAATAATTTTCAGCAACGTCGATTTCCCCGAGCCGTTCAGCCCGATGATACCGATTTTCGCGCCGTAGAAAAACGACAGGTAAATATCTTTCAATATTGCTTTATTGTTTGCCGGGAGAATTTTCCCGACGCCATTCATGGAAAAAATAATCTTTTCGTCTGCCATAGTTTTATTTAATATGCTAATGTGATTAATTTGTTAATGTGACTAATTAAACAAACAATAGCTGTTTTTTTGCCTGCAAAGATATATAAAAGTTGAAAATTAGCCCACAGATGAACATAGATTTTTTTTTAATGGAGAATGGAGAATTACCTTACGCCTCAAAAGACATTCTCCATTCTCAATTCACCATTATTTTCCCCCCTCCTTCCTTTTTCCGCCAAAAAGAACAGAATTTTAAAAATTTTTATTTATTTTTGCCTGAATATCAAATATTATTTGTAAATTTGCACCCGGTACCCGTTTTGACTTACTCAGT
>JAITSM010000055.1 GCA_031287815.1 Prevotellaceae bacterium | reverse complement strand
CAAGCGGCGCGCAGAACTGGGAAGCATGGATACAGGATGCACGGGATAACAAAATATACCGCATCGCTCAATTATCTACCGGCCTTTGGACAATGGATGATTATTTAAACTATGCCCATTCGGCCGCTGTTGACGAAAAATGCAGCAACGCGGACCCTAACGCAAAAGAATATTGGAGATCCACTCTTGCTACCACTTATTCTACATTATGTCCAACCAACTGGAGACTTCCAACAGAAACCGAAATGTTAACAACGTTTTATGATTGGCAAACATATTTGACGAAAATATTCGCTCGCCCTGGTGAGACTGTCGTCACTACTAGCAACGGCCACCATTGCCAATATAGTGGAGTCTACATATCGTTCATCGCCGCCAATTGCTTAGGTAAAGGTAGATACGGTGGTCGCCTAAACCAACTAGTGGAAAACGAAACACCGGCAGTTGGGTGGTGTGGTCTCACTAGCAGCTACGAATACAGCGGCTACGTGCGTTGTGTGCGATAGAAACAAGTATTTAATAAACCCACTAATAAAGTGTTAAAATAAAACAATGCTTAGCCGCTGCATGGATGGTCTTCATTGCGCAACCTTAAAACCTGAAAACGAAAAATAAAAAAGGGATTAAAATTTGAACAGTTTGTCCCGCCGTAGGGCAAAAAAAGGCGTCGCTAACCGGAAATGCTGACGTCAGCAACTGAAATGCTGACGTCAGCAATCGAAATGTAGTGGTCAGCAATCGAAATGCTGACGTCAGCAATCGAAATGTTGACGTCAGCAATTGAAATGCTGACGTCAGCAACTGAGATGCTGACGTCAGCAATTGCGTAGAAGAAGTAAACAAATAGTTTAGAAACAAAAAATTATGATTTTAAACAAAAACCATTATGACGATAAATTAAAGTTCACGTATCTTTTTTAACCAACCTGATTTTACCTGCCGGCATTCACTACAATAAAAAAACCGCATGGCCTTTAGCTATGCGGTTTTCTGTTGACCTAACAGGATTCGAACCTATACAAACAGAACCAAAATCTGTTGTGCTACCATTACACCATAGGTCAATAGCACAAAATCGAATTTTGCGGATGCAAAGATACTGCTTTTTTAAAAATCTCCAAAAGAAAATATGTACCTTTGTATCCGCAAGAATTATGTCAACACTTTACTATTGGTTATTTTTAATGGTTTTGTACCCGCTTGCCTGCTTGCCGGGACGTGTGTTATTCGCTTTTTCCGATGTGTTATATTTCCTGGTATATTATGTTTTCGGCTATAGAAAAAGCGTAACCTATACCAATCTGGCGCGCTCGTTTCCTGAAAAAAATTACGGCGAAATAAAAAAAATAGCCCGGCAGTTTTACCGGTATTTTACGGATTTGTATATTGAAACGATCCGCTCCCTGTGTTTTTCACGGGCGAAAATGGACAGGATGGCATACATTGAAAACCCCGAAGTACTCGAACGCTACAGGCAAGAGGGCAGGAGTACCGTAATTGTTACGGCGCATTACGGGAATTGGGAATATTTTTCGAGACTGTCATTGTCTTTCCCGCTCAAGGTGGCTTATAAGCCGCAGCGCGTGCGTGCGGTCGATAAGCTCATGACGCACCTGCGCACGCACTACCAGCGCGAGTGCATAGTGCCGATGCAGCAGATGGCGCGTTATATGCTCCGGCATAAAACGGAAAGTTGGAATTATATGTTTATTGCCGACCAGTCGCCTTCGCCGCAGTCCAAATGCTGGGTGCGCTTTTTAAATCAGGAAACATTGTTTTTCGGCGGTGCGGAGAAACTGGCGCGGTCTTTGGATTTGCCGGTATTGTATGCCGAGATGCTGCGTACCAAACGCGGGCAGTACCGGGTGCTCTTTACCCCCGTCTGTGAACACGCCGCCCGGCTGCCCGAGCACGAAATAACCCGCCGCTATGCCGCGTTAATGGAGCAAAGCATCCTCCGCGAGCCCGCCTACTGGCTATGGACGCACAAACGCTGGAAAAGGAGAAGGGAGGATCGCTGAGGGCAGTTAAAGCAGGGCATTCCCTGCAAAATGTTTACGTCAATACGGCATGCTTTAAAATTGCACCGCCCCCCTTCACCCTTCACCCTTCACCCCTCACTGGCATACCTTGATTTATCCTTGAAAATTGCATATCTTTGCACGACGAATTACAAAAATTTTAATTATAAAAAACAGTAATATGAAAACAACAACAGCAGTAATCAGTGTATTGGCGATGGCGGCGGCCGGGTGTGCTTCTGCGCCCTCCGGGTATGTGGTCGAAGGGACGATTGCGGGAGTAGACAACGGGAAAGTCCTCCTTCAAGCCGATGCGCAACTTGAGCCATTTTCCGATACCACAGAATTGAAAAACGGGAAATTTACCTTTACAGGAACAATTTCTACGCCCCAAAACGTCCTCCTGTATGTGGACGGCGTAGAAGGCGGGGCGGTGGAATTTTTCCTGGTAAATGATAAAATTACTATCGACGGCGACATTACCGCAATGCGCAGTGCAAAGGTTGCGGGGCCGCCAATTGTTTTGGACGCCAGAAGGCTGTCGAAGCAGAGCGATTCGCTTATCATGGGGGCTATGCCGTCCTATCCGCCGGATTTCTTCGATGTGCTGGAAGACCCTGAAGCGCCCGCCGAATTGAAAGCGGAACGGCAGGTTTTGTATGACCAGACGATGGAGCTACTGCTGGCCGCCAGCGCGGAATCCCAAAAACTGTATGCGGCGTATGTCCGGAAAAATCCCTACTCCCCCCTGACCGTATGGATTATCGCCAATACCCTTTCCAACTATCCGCCTGCCGAGTTGACAGCTATATTAGATTCCTTGAAAAAGCAGCCGGAGCTGGAGGGGAATTATTTTCTCGCCTGGATAACGGAATACGTAGACAATCTACAGGGGATTGAATTGGGAAAAATAGCGCCGGACTTTACGCAAAATACGCCGGACGGAACGCCGCTGACCTTTTCCACCGTTTACCGGCAAAATAAACTGACGATGGTTGATTTCTGGGCGTCGTGGTGCGGCCCCTGCCGCAGGTTTAACCCGGCGCTGGTCGAGCTTTACAACCAATACCACGCCAAAGGATTTGAAATTATCGGCGTGTCGTGCGACGAAGAAAAGGAAGAATGGTTGAAAGCTATTGCCAGCGATAAATTACCCTGGCACCATGTGTCCGATTTGCAGAAATGGAACAATGCGGTCGCCCGCCAATTCAACGTACTGTCCATCCCGCAAAATTTGTTTGTAAATGCGGAAGGCGTTATTGTGGGCATAAAAATAGAAGAAGAGAGCCTGGAAAAATTCCTTAAAGAACAACTGAACTAAACCCACCCTATGGTCTCCGAAGAACTATTCAAAAACCTGGTTGCCCACGCCAAAGAATATGGATTTATTTTCCCGTCGAGCGAAATTTACGACGGGCTGAGCGCCGTATACGACTACGGCCAAATGGGCGTGGAGTTGAAAAACAATATCAAAAGCTACTGGTGGAACGCGATGGTGCGCCTGCACGACAACATCGTCGGCATCGACAGCGCCATCTTCATGCACCCGCGCATCTGGGAAGCGTCGGGGCATGTGGGCGCATTCAACGACCCGCTGATTGATAACCGGGACAGCAAAAAGCGCTACCGCGCCGACGTGCTGCTTGAAGAACACATCGCCAAAATCGAAGAGAAAATCACGAAAGAAGTAGAAAAAGGACGCAAGAAATTCGGCGAAGCCTTCGACGAAGCGCAATTCCGCGCCACCAACCCCAACGTACTCCGCAATGCCGCCAAATCCGCAGAAATAACCGCCAGGATGAACGCCGCGCTTAACGCAAACGACCTCGGCGCCCTGAAACAATTGATTCTTGACTGCGAAATCGCCTGCCCCATATCGGGCAGCCGCAACTGGACGGACGTGCGCCAGTTCAACCTCATGTTCAGCACCCAGCTGGGCAGCGTGAGCGACGAAGCCAACGTAATTTACCTGCGCCCCGAAACGGCGCAAGGCATCTTTGTAAATTTCCTGAACGTACAAAAAACCGGCCGCATGAAAATCCCGTTCGGCATTGCGCAAATAGGGAAAGCCTTCCGCAACGAAATCGTAGCGCGGCAATTCATTTTCCGCATGCGGGAATTTGAACAAATGGAAATGCAGTTCTTTGTACGCCCGGGCGAAGAAATGAAATGGTACGAATACTGGAAAAACGAACGGCTGCGCTGGCACCAGTCGCTCGGGCTGGGAAAAGAAAAATACCGTTTCCATAACCACGAAAAACTGGCGCACTACGCCAATGCCGCCGCCGACATCGAATTCGATTTCCCTTTCGGATTCAAGGAACTCGAAGGCATTCACTCGCGCACCGACTTCGATTTGAGGCGCCACCAGGAATTTTCGGGACGGAAACAACAATACTTCGACCCCGAAACCAACGAAAACTACGTACCCTACGTCATAGAAACCTCCATCGGGTTAGACCGCACATTCCTGGCCATACTCTCGGCAGCCTACAGCGAAGAACAACTGGAAAACGGCGAAGAACGGGCGGTGCTGCGCATTCCGCCGGTGCTGGCGCCGGTGAAAGCGGCCGTATTGCCGCTGGTGAAGAAAGACGGATTGCCCGAAAAAGCACGCGAAATTTTGCAAACCCTGCGCTTCGACTTCCATTGCCAGTACGACGAAAAAGACAGCATCGGCAAGCGCTACCGCCGGCAGGATGCCATCGGCACGCCCTTCTGCATTACCATTGACCACCAAACTTTGGAAGACAACCAGGTTACCCTCCGCTACCGCGACACCATGCAGCAAGACCGCCTGCCTGTAGCCGGAATACATGCCCTTTTAGTTCAAAGTTTAAAGGTGATGGGTGAAGGGTGAAGGCGCCTTTTTAGTTTAAAGTTTAAACTTTAAAAAACACATGGACGAACAAAAAGAATTAACCATTGGGACAAAAGTACAGCATGACCGCTATGGGACAGGCTATATTTTAACCGCATCCCTGACGCATTACGACCTCATCTTTGAACGCGGCGGAAAAATGACCCTGCTGAAATCAACCGCCATGAACGAAATGGAAGTGGCCGAAGAAGCGGACGCCGCGCCAGACGCCACGCCGAAGCTGACGCTGGAAGAAGTCGAAAACGCCCTGATGCTGATTTTAGACCGCTACAACGGCCTGGAAGAAGAAGTAGAACTGGGCGACCGCTGGCAAGGCGGTACCTTGATTTTAAAACCCGGCAACGACTCCCTCCCCAAAGAAATTCCTGTCGAGGTTTTCTTTCACAAGATTGTGATGCTGCGCGACCGCCTGCGGGTGCTGGAACAAAACATCAACAGCCACAAAAAACTCTCGGATGAAGACAAAGTCGGCTTACAGCAATACATCTCCCGCATCTACGGCAGCCTGACCACCTTTAACATCCTGTTCAAAGACAAAAAATCCCACTTTGTCGGCGCGGGCGGAAAAGAGGGATGAATTAGGAGGTAGGTGAAGGGGGATAAATGCCCTTCGGGCGATGAAGGGGATGAATGCGGGCGCCTTTTTAGTTTAAAGTTTAAACTTTAAACTAAAAAGGCGCCCGCCAACTCACGACTCCGTTAAAAAAATATTTTGTTTCTTGGGTGGAATGCAATATATTTGCAGTTTAAAACACCTATTTATCTGGAGATGAAAAATTTTTTCATAGCTATTTTTTGTAGCCTTTCCTGCTGCGCCTACGCGCAGTTTTCCGCCGATTTTGAACCCGGAAATTTAAACGGCTGGACGCAAGTACCGGCAGGCCATTGGGACGCCTCAACCGTGAGCGCGCTATCGGGAAATTATTCCCTAAAGTACCTGTTTAATAATCCGGTCGTGTACCGTCCACTTGGCGCGCTTCCGGTGAATAAGGGAAATACCACGTGGCGCTTTCTGTTGCGGCATGGCAATAATCCGATCCCCTTAAATAAATGGGCGGTATTTTTGTTTTCAAACAATGCCGGCAGCGAATGGAAATCGGACGGCGTGTATGAAGGCTATGCACTTGGCGTGAACATGGCCACACCCACAAGTAGCGATACGTTAACTTTGTATGCCGTGCAAAACAACCGTTTTACCATTATCCGGAAAACAACGGTCAATTGGGAAAAGGATATTACCACCGCCGGTACCGGCGCCGTAGAAGTGGTCAGGACAGGCGATGGCGAATGATCGATAAAAGCGGCGGCGGCCGGCAGTTTTGCCAACTTGCCGCCGGTGGCGCAACCGGTAAAACACGATAACTACAGCGATGCAAATTATTTCGGCATATCCTATCACTACAGCGCTGCCGCCGACACCGTGTTGTGGATGGATGACATTTCCGTATCATTCGAACGGGTCGTTTTGCCCACTAAAATCAGTGCGGCGACGCCACAGGGGCAGCATAAAATCCGCGTTTCTTTCACGCAAAATTTGGATAGGACCACAGTGGGTGAAGTAACAAATTATAAATTCACCGGCCATTCCGCTACCTTCACGCCTGTGCAGGCAGTAGCTGTAAACGATAAAGAAATTTTACTGACGTTTGAAAATCCGCTGCCGCGCGGCCCCGCCACCCTGCGCGTGGAAAAATTGCGGGATGAAAATAATAATGAAATAACCGATGAAACGGACCTCTACATTTTTTACTTGCTTTACGGCGACGTGGTAATTAACGAAATCATGGCTATGCCAACGCCTTCTGTGGGCTTGCCGGAAACCCGCTATATTGAATTGTACAACCGGCTGGAACTTCCCGTACCCCTCAATGGGTGGAAAATAGAATACAATACTACTGTTGGAAATATCGGCACGGCAACCATTCCGGCAAAGGGTTATTTGATTTTGTGCACCTCGTCGGCGGTAGAAGATATGCGCGTTTTCGGGAATACGACCAACATAACTTATATTACCAGCCTCACCAAATCGGGAAAAACGTTGCAGTTGAAAAACAACGAAGGGCAATTGCTGTCGCGCGTAACCTATTCCGACCAATGGTTTGAAGACGAAATCAAACGCGCCGGCGGCTGGAGCCTGGAAAAAATTGACGCCAACAATCTTTCGGAAAGCGCGGATAACTGGGCGGCCAGCACGGATGCGCGGGGCGGCACGCCGGGCGCGGAAAATTCGGTACATGCCGTCCATCCCGATACGGACGCGCCGTTTGTAACCGACTTAAAAATGCTGGATAACCAAACGCTTTCCCTCACGTTCAGCGAACTGTTTGATACGACAAAGGCCGTCAACCCGCTTTGCTATACTTTAAATAATAACATCGGGCGGCCGCAACAAGTGTTGGTAAGTACGGACAACCCGCAACAGATTACGCTGCGGTTTGCCTCTTCTTTTGTGCAGGGTGTTGTTTACGAACTCACCCTTTCCGCGCCTTTCTGCGATTTGGCAGGAAATGTTCCGGAAGAGCGGCTATATAGCTTCGGCAATTTATTTTTGCCCGGGAACAATGACATTGTCGTCAACGAAGTGTTATTTAATCCGCCCGTCAACGGCGTGGATTTTGTCGAAATCTACAACCGTTCCGACAAGATTTTCGACTTGCGGCAAGTAAAACTCGCCAACCGCAATAAGGATAACAAGGTGGCGGCTATCCAAACCGTTTCGCAGCAATATTACTTGCCTCCTAACGAATATGCCGTTTTCACTACCAGTTTGGATGCCGTGCGGCAATTCTATTCCGTACCTTTTCCTGAAAAAGTAATTATCATGAAAAGCCTTCCGTCGTATCCCAACGAAAACGGCTGCGTGGTACTGCTTGATGAAAACGATGAAATCGTCGATGAGTTTTTGTACTCCGAAGACATGCACAGCGGATTTATCAATAACCCGGAAGGCGTTTCATTGGAGCGTGTCAATCCCGGCCGCCCAAGCGATGAACGCGCCAACTGGCAATCGGCGGCGCAGGATATTGGTTTTGCCACGCCTACGTACCGCAATTCGCAATACGATACAAAGGAAGAGCATGCCTCCGGCGGTTTTAACCTGCCGTACGAAGTGTTCTCGCCCGACGGCGACGGCTACAACGATGTGCTGTATATTGATTACAACGTAGGCGCGGCGGGATATGTAGCCAATATCACTATTTACGACACACAGGGGCGACTGGTAAAAGAAGTAGAAAAAAATGCACTGCTCGGCGTTTCGGGACGCTTTGCATGGGACGGCGCACGCCACGACAACCGCAAGGCCGGCGTAGGGATGTACATTATTTTTATTGAATATTTCGACTTGAACGGAAGCGTAACACGCCTGAAAAAACTGTGTGCATTAGCCGGGAGATAAAACTTACAATTCCAGCAATCCTTCCGGCAACAACGTTTCCAGCAGCCGCTTTTTAACGTTTACCTCCACCACAACAGTCTCGTGGAATGGGACAATCAGTTCCCTGTTTTCATACGCTATTTGCAAGCAGGGATTACCGGGAATGTCCAGAAAACCGCTTACCACGCCCAAAGCGCCATGTTGCCGGTCGTGTACGGCATAACCGGTCAAATCGGGCTGCCGGACAGTTGCGGCCTTTTCCGAACCGGGCAGCCACAATGTTTTTCCGACCAGTTCTTCCGCCAGTTTTTGCGATTCCAGATCCTCAAAGACCGCTTGGGCGCGATGGCTGCCGCGCAGTTCAAACGATTTGAAATAAAAAGGAACCGGTAATCCGTCTATTATAACGAACACCGGTTCTTTTATGGTGATTGTTTCCGTTTCCGCCTGCAACCGCACAAGGAGTTCCCCATGCGCTCCAAACGTTTTTTGTACGTGGCCGAAACGGTACATGCGTTAAGATGCTGCGGGGGGTTCTGCGGCAGGCGCTGCCGGTTCTACGTCAGGCGCTGCTGGCTCTACAGCCGGTTCCGCCGGTTCTACGGCAGGCGTGGCTGTTTCGGCGGCCGCTTCCTTTGCTTCTTCTTCGGCAACGGCAGCAGCGGCGGTTTCCGCTTCTTTCAGGGCTTGCTCGCTTTTCTTTTGCGCCACTATGGCCGCTTTGGCTTCTTTGGATTTGGTTTCGGCTTCCTGGCGTTCCTTGACAGCGCTGCGGCCGGCTTGTGCCAGTTCCGATTTTTTGGTTTGCACTTTATTTTCTTTTTCCTGCATCCATGCTTCCCATTTTTGCCCGGCGGTTTCTTCGGTCAAGGCGCCTTTTTTAACGCCTTCCAGCAAATGCTTTTTAAGCAGCACGCCTTTGTACGACAAAATCCGGCGGCAAGTATCCGTCGGTTGCGCTCCCTTATTCAGCCACGACAAGGCTTTCTCGGCATCCAACTCGATAGCGGCCGGATTGGTATTCGGGTTATACGAACCGATACGTTCAATAAAGCGGCCGTCGCGGGGGGCGCGGGAATCGGCAATGATGATGTGAAAATAGGCAAAGTTTTTTTTCCCGTGGCGGGACAAACGAATTTTTACAGACATATTAGTATGTTTTTAAAGTTAATAATGGCTATTCAACTTCCTTATCTTCTCGAGAAAAGGTGCGCAAAGATACGGCTTTTTTTGAAATCTGCAAAAATAAATTGAAATAAACTATTCCCGGTCTTATGTATTTTCTTTTGGCGTATTTTCCTGTCCGGCTATTTTTAATTTCCCCGTCCCCGAAAAATTAAAAAAGTAATAGATACCTATCAGCAATAAGGCAATGCCCAGCAGGCGCACTGCCCAGTCTGTGATTCCTTCCGGGAAAGCCAACAGGATAACCGCTATCAGCAGCGTTAATAATCCGACCAGTATAAACCATGCCCAGTCAATCATTCCGAACGATTTCAGGGTAATGGCCGCGCCGATGATTTGCACGCTGCGTATTAACATCCAAATCCCGGCGCTCCCTGCCAGCAACAGTTTAAGAAAACCGGGGAACACCAGCAAACAAACGCCTAACGCAGTAATGGCTACAGCGGCGGCGATTAAATACCATGGGTTTTTCCCCGCGGTTTTCCGTTGCCGGAGGTAAGACCACACCGCCGAAATGCCTACGATGAAAAAGGCGATAGCAATTATCAAACTCAGTACTTTTGTCAAGGTATCGGGAAACAGTATCAACACCACTCCCAAGAGGCTAAACACTAATCCTTGTATAAAAAGATTGTTGTTGCCGGTAGTTTTTACGGTTATTTCCATTGTTTTTATTGTTAAAAATTATGTAAAAATAGTCATTTTTTTTTAAGAAGGTTGTATCTCCTTCTTAACAATTCTGTCATTCTTTTGTAACAAGGAAGCCGTACCTTTGCGGCGTTTTTACGAAGCGTGATTATTCCATAAAGGGGTGAAAAGGATGAAACTATTAAATTATTATAATATTAAATTTTAAACTTAAACAAAATGAAAAAAAGAAAGAGCGTGCAACTGGCGGTGGTTTGCCTGATATGCTGGCTGGTGAATATGTCTAATTTCGCGATGGCAGGCCAGGCCGGAAGAGGGGAGATGCTGCCGGATGAGAACCCGGTAACGTTGTCCGGAAGGGTAACGGATGCAAAAGGAGAGCCCTTGGCGGGCGCTGCCGTCAAGGTGAAAGGAACAAACAGTGTAATTATTACCGACGCCGATGGGCGTTTTTCTTTGGCTGCCGGTGCGCAGGGGGTGCTGGAAGTGAGTTTTATGGGTTATTCCACAAAAGAAACGCCCGTAGCGGGAAGGACGGCGCTGGAAATTACGCTGGAAGAAGATACGCAGGCGCTGGAAGAAGTGGTGGTGGTGGGGTATGGAACGCAAAGGAAACAGGATGTGTCCACCTCGGTATCCTCCGTACAGTTTGACGAGCTTGGCGATATTGTGGCATCTGATTTCCGGAATGCCTTGATAGGGAAAATGCCGGGGGTACAGGTGCAACTGCCGTCCGGCGACCCCGAAGCAGCCCCGACTATTCGCGTGCGCGGTATCAGTACCATTACCGCCGGTAGCGAGCCGCTGTATGTAATAGATGGCATCCCGGTGGAGCAGGGTTTATTAAACATCAACACGAACGATATTGAAGCTATCGACGTGCTGAAAGACGCTTCGGCGGCGGCTATCTACGGTAGCCGTGGCTCCAACGGCGTGATATTAATTACTACCAAAAAGGGGAAAAGCGACCGGCTGACCGTGAAATATGACGGTTACTTCGGGATACAAACCGTATCGAAAAAGATTGCCATGATGAACGCCTACCAGTTTGCGCAAGCGGCGAAAGACGGACATGACAACGCTTACTTGGACGCCTATCCCGCCGGCTCGGTGAACGACCCGGACGAGGTGCGCAACAAAAATACCGGCGTTTGGTGGTCAAGCACTCCTCCGGAACTCGTGCCGTATTTAAACGGCGAGCCGGGATTGACCGACACCGACTGGCAGGATGCGATATTCCGCGCAGCGCCCACCACAAGCCATAATATTTCCCTGTCGGGCAAAACCAGTAATGTAAACTATTTTGCCTCGTTCAATTATTTGAAAAAGGACGGTATTGTGATTGGCTCCGATTTGGGAAAATACAGCGCGCGTCTGAACCTCGATGCAAAGTACAACAAGTTTAAGTTCGGCGTGAATTTTTCGCCGTCTTATTCGCTCTCTAACCGGGTGAATGCGTCGGGCGAGAATGGCATTGTGCAGTCGGCGCTGATGATGCCGCCGGTATGGCCGGTGTATAACGACGACGGCTCGTTCAACTACCAAGGGAACGGCTATTGGCGGGTCGGCAAGGATTATCAGCATAATGTCGTGCTGAATCCGGTGGCGCAGGCCATGCTTCAATCCGATGTGGTTACCCGCATGGCTATGGTAGGAAACGCCTTTGCCGAGTACGAGTTTTTTAAGGGATTTAGCTACAGTCTTTCCTTCGGCGGTGATTATTATAGTACGTATAATGACTACTATCGTGAGTCGGCATTGCCGTTATTAGGCCAAACTTATCTTGACAAGCCTTCCAATCCCACAGGGAAGAGTTCTTCGGGCTTTTATTTTAACTGGCTAGTGGAAAATAAACTGAACTATAATACAATTATCAACGACAGTCATTCCATTAACGCCGTTTTGGTGCAGTCGGCGCAAAAGGAAACGTATATGGGCAATTCGATAACGGCTACCGATTATCCTAACGACTACGTGCAAACGATTTCGGGAGGTGTAGTAACGGACGGTTCGTCGAACAAAACGGAATGGACAATAGCCTCCTATTTGGCGCGTGTGCAATATGGTTATAAAGGGAAATATCTGCTTTCTGCGGCCGTCCGTGCCGATGGCTCCTCGCGTTTTGGGAAAGATAACCGCTGGGGCTATTTTCCTTCTGCTTCGGCCGCATGGCGAATAAGCGATGAGAATTTTTTCAGGAATGTGAACGCCCTGTCGTTTGTGGATGATATTAAATTGAGGATTAGCTATGGCGAAACAGGAAACTTTAATATCGGCAACTACGACCATATTGCCACCATGTCCAAGGAAGAATATATTCTGGGCACAGGCGACGGCGTGCTGACGCCCGGCTATAAGCCCGACAATGTCAGCCGTCCCGAGCTGAAGTGGGAGAAAACCGCGATGGTGAATACCGGTATTGACGTACAACTGTTCAGAGGACTGTTGGGTTTGTCGGTGGAATATTACAATTCCAATACTTCCGATATGTTGCTGACCGTTCCCGTTCCTCATACTTCCGGGCATAGCACCGCCCTGATGAATATAGGAAGCGTAAATAACCGCGGGTGGGAATTTTTATTGACCTCGCAACAGCAATTTCACAACGGTTTGACGTATCATTTCAGCGCCAACTATGCCGCCAACAGGAATAAAGTAACCTCCCTGGGGCCTGAGGATACGCCGTTAATTGCGTCGGGCAGTGTAGAACATGCGTTCTACATTACACAAGTAGGGCAGCCCATCGGCAGCTACTATGTACTGCTGCGGGACGGTATTTTCGCTACCACAGAGGAGTTG
Source organism: Prevotellaceae bacterium (assembly GCA_031287815.1). GTDB lineage: Bacteria > Bacteroidota > Bacteroidia > Bacteroidales > UBA932 > JAIRKX01. The sequence goes on along the minus strand of JAITSM010000055.1, from coordinate 4,871 downwards.
AACAGCTATCCGCATATTGAGGGTGCGTCGGCCACGCGGGTGGGCGATTTCCGCTTTGTGGATGTGGATGGCAACGGCGAGATTGATATAGATAAAGACCGTACCATTGTTGGAAACTACATGCCCAAGTTCACCTATGGATTTAGCGGCTCGGTATCGTTTAAAGGCGTTGACTTGGCGTTCGACTTTCAGGGCGTGTACGGGAATAAAATCCTGAACCTGAACCAGCGCTACATTAACAACAATGAAGGAAACACCAATGAAATGATTGAAGGGTTGAACCGCTGGCGCAGCGAAGCCGACCCGGGCGACGGCCAGACCAACCGCGGGAACCGCAAATCTAAAGGCTACAATGGTCGCACTTCCACCTGGCATATTGAAGACGGCTCGTACTTCCGGTTGCAGAATCTCTCGCTGGGCTATACGTTACCCAAGCATATAACCCAAAAATTCTATGTGCAAAACCTGCGGATTTATGTGTCGGGGCAAAACCTGTGGACACTTACCGGATACACCGGCTACAATCCCGAAGTAAACAAACGCCCCTCCAATTCCCTTACACCGGGCGAAGATTACGGTACTTATCCGCTGGCAAAAATCTTCACCACCGGTATCAACATTACTTTTTAACCGTTCAAAAACAGAATTGATATGAAACATAAATTATTCTTATTATCATTATCCGTATTGCTGGCGTCATGCTCCGATGAGTTTTTTGATTTGACGCCCAAAGATAAAATTGCAGCGGATATCATGTACAAAACAGCGGAAGACTTTAATCTTGCCGTAGTATCGTGCTACTCCAAATTACAGTCGCAGGTGAATTTTTACACAGAATGCTGCGAATACCGTAGCGATAACCTTTTGGTTGACGCTCCAACCACCGGGACACAGGACAGGTACGATATCGACCAGTTTCAGGAAAATCAGTCCAATGTATTATTGTCCGAGTTTTGGGCAAACTTCAACAATAATGTCTACCGGTGCAATATGGTGCTCGACAGGATTGATGAAGCGGCTATTAACGAAGCCCTGAAGAAACAGTATAAAGGCGAAGCCCTGTTTATCCGCACCTTTAATTATTTTAACATGTATCGTATATGGGGCGGCGTGCCCACCACGCGCAAAGTGGTTACGGTGTCCGAAGCACTTCAAATCGGGCGGAGTTCCGAGGAAGACATGCTTAACCTGATGGCCGGCGATTTGAAACAGATTATCGACGCCAACCTGCTGCCCGAAGCATACAGCGGCAACGATGCGGGACGGGTTACGCTGGGCGCTGCGCGTGCGCTGCTGGGGAAAGTGTACCTCACCTTTCACAAGTGGACGGAAGCCCGCGACGTGCTGGTTCCGCTTATCGGCGGCGCCTATACCTTGCTGCCGGAGCCGGGCGACGTATTCAAGGTGGAGAATAAAATGAACAGCGAAATTATTTTTGCCGTACGTTTCAATAAAACAGTTCCGGGCGAGGGACATGGCTTTTGGTATAGCAGGGCAAACTTAACCGACCACTCCGGTCAATCTCAGCAATTGGTCGAGGCGTTTACCACAGGGGATAAGCGTAAAACGTTAATTGAACATGTGGCTGTGCCGGGGGAAAGAAACGTGTATGCACTTCAAAAATTTTTTGACACAAGAGATGCCACTACAAATAATGTGGGCAACGACCAAATCATACTCCGCTACGCTGATGTGCTGCTCATGTATGCCGAAGCGTTGAACAGGATTAGCTTTAGCAATGCCGCCACTTCGCCGGCCATGGTAGCACTTAACGAAGTGCATACCCGCGCAGGGCTTGCAGCCATACAATCCGTCGACCCGGCAGTAGCGAATCAGGATGCCTTTAATAAAACCATTATGTTGGAGCGTCAGTTGGAATTTCCTTACGAAGGGCACCGCTGGTTTGATATAGTGCGTATGGGTGAAGCCAAAGCGGTAATGGCGGCCAATGGGCACAATATTTCCGATTATCAGTTTCTGTTCCCCATACCGAAAACAGAAATGGAACGTATAAACAACGAAGCCCTGTTATGGCAAAATCCCGAATATTAAAAGCAATATCCCTGATATTTTATATCCTATTTGCCAACTGCTTGCTCATTGCACAGCAATCGTTGCAATATTGGGATAATCCGGATATAATGTTGCAGGATCAAGCCTCCATCCTTTTTGAACAAGTGTATGAAGTGCTTGAAAGCAATCCACCTTCAACTTTGGCCAACGATGAACGCAAATTAGCCCTGTTCGCTTTAGACGCATTGTTTCATGATACGCGTTTGGATAATAGCGCGGCGTTTTTCGCCTATACCGAACGCATGGCGCAAACGATTGTCGAAGAACTCTCGAAAGGGAAGCCGGTTGATAACAAAGCACGGTTTTTCCGTTTCTATAATCACGGGTTCATCGTGCAGACGCCATCGGTGACTGTAGCTATTGATATCATTAGAGGAGGAGGGCACAAAGAGGGAAAGCATTTTATAAGCGATTCCCTGATGCGGTTAATCGTAAAACAATGCGATATTTTGTTTATCACACATGCTCACGGCGACCATGCCGATGAAGCGGTAGCCGGAATGTTTTGTAATCAGGGAAAAAATGTAATTGTCCCGCCCGAACTTTGGAAAAATTCGGATTCACATATACGGCATTTGCGCGGAACAGATATGCTCAAAGAAACAATCCGGATAGCATCAAAAAATGTCACATTGCCCGTACGCATATTTCCGGGGCATCAAAGAGAAGTTCCAAACAATATATATGCTATCACGATGCCTGAAGGAATAACGGTGATGCATACCGGCGACCAATCACATGGCGGCGATATGAAATGGATAACCAATATCGGCGATAAAGTGAAAGTAGACGTATTGCTGGCGCATTGTTGGATGATGCCTATGGAAGAAAGCGTTGCCGGTATTCGTCCTGCTCTGATAATTACCGGGCATGAGAATGAAATGGGACATTCCATTGATCACAGGGAATCATATTGGCTTACTTTTAGACGGATGGAAAATGTTAAAGTTCCGTACGTCGTCATGGCATGGGGAGAAAAGTTGGTGTGGGAGAACGGCAAGCCGTACGCTCTTTAAATAAAGATATTATCATGAAGAAAAGTCTTTTTATTTTTTTACTGTTCCTATTTGTTGGTGCTCTTTATTCTTTTAATGAGAAAGAAGAAGCTGCGGCTAAATATTACCTTATTACTTGTGGGCAGGACAAAATCTATATTATAGACGAAGAAACATCGGATGGCAAACAACTTAATGTCGTGTGGAGCTGGAAGGTTGCAGATGCTGCGGCACAGCTTCCGCCAGAATATCTTTCCTACATGGCAACATTGGATGATTGTAAATCCGTTGACAACGATACCAAATTACTGATGACTTCTTCTACGGGCGGTGGTGTTTTGTTAGTTGAGCGTTCAACTAACAAATGCTTGTTCTATGCTTATGCTCCACAGGCGCATTCTGCGGATTTGTTACCCAATAATAAAATAGCCGCTGTATTGTCTTTCCATGATAATGGCAACTGTATTGCGGTATATGATATTAACAGCCCCAATAGGGTTTTATGCCAATATGAATTGTCCGGCGGACACGGTGCTGTATGGGTGTCGGAAAGAAACCGTTTTTACGCATTAGGCAGTAGCGCACTCCGTGAATATTCACTGAAAAATTGGGATTCAAATACGCCGGAATTGGTACTCGAGAAAGAATGGGATGTTCCTTTAGACAATGGACATGACCTTTCGGCTGTAAACAGCAATACTTTTTTGGTCAGTAGTAATTCTTCGGCAAATTTTGAGGGAAAAGTCTATCTTTTCAATATCGATACAGGCGAGTTCACTTTATTTAAACCTGAAATTTTGAGTGGGGATATCAAATCCATCAACTATATACAGGAAACAGGCTGGATAGTTTATACGCAAGCCGAAGAAAGTTACTGGACGGAGAATATTTATACGGTTAACCCGATAAAAAAGCTGACTGTTCCGGGATATAGAATGTATAAGGTTCGACTGATGAAAAAAATGCAATGACTGTTATGAAAAGAAATTATCTTATACTGCTGCTCCTCTTTTTTTGTCATGCGGCAAGTTGGGCGCAATCGTCAAAAGTGCAGGTCGCGGCGCACCGCGGCGACTGGCGGAATTATGCCGACAATGCCATAGAGGGAATTGAAAGCTGTATCAAGATGGGCGTGGATATAGTGGAGATAGACGTGGCGAAAACCAAAGACGGCCATCTGGTGCTGATGCACGACCGTAAGGTGGATAGAACCACCGGCGGCAAAGGTTTGGTGAGTGATTTCACGCTGTCCGAAATACAGGCGCTACGCCTGCGAAACGGCTTGGGAAGGGTTACCGGCTTTCAAGTCCCGACATTTGAAGAGGCCATGCAGGTAGCCAAAGATAAAATTATCGTAAACATCGACAAGGGCGATGAATATTTTGACGAGGTATATCGCGTGCAGAAAAAAACCGGCACAACAGGGCAGGCCATTATCAAATCGGAGAAACCGTATGCGCAGCTTCGCCAACGCTACGGCGCCATTGTGGACAGCATGACGTTCATGCCGGTGGTTGTGCTGAAAAAGGAAACCACGATTGACTCCATCAGCGCGATAATAGGCAAGGCATACCCTGCTTATGAAGTTGTGTTTGCCGAAGAGCGCAGGGAGTTGCTGCAATACATAAAAGCGCAGCTCCAAAACACCTCCTCTGTCATCTGGATAAATTCGCTGTGGGATTCGCTTTGCGCCGGCCACAGCGACGACAGGGCGCTCATCGACCCCGACGGCACGTGGGGCTACCTTATCGACACGCTCGGCGCGCGCATCATCCAAACCGACCGTCCGGCGCTGCTGCTGGA
>JAITSM010000233.1 GCA_031287815.1 Prevotellaceae bacterium | reverse complement strand
GCCAGCATAGTAAACCAGGGGGGCACCGGAGCGCCGTACACGGATTGTTCGGTATGGACATGCGGCGCGCAAACGTGGAGTGGCGCCCTGCGTAATCCGGTTGCCGGTTGTGCGAACGTCTCAACCCTGTCGTCGAGTAATCCACCTCCAGCTCAATATGCGGTTGGTAATGCGTCGTATGGATACTATTATAATTGGACGTGCCTGAACGACAACGCAGCAACGCTATGCCCACCCCCGTGGCGTTTGCCAACCGCCGCCGATTTTACAGCGTTAATCACATGCACGAACTACGCGACATTGGCCAGTGCATGGGGTCTACCAGGCCTCAAACTCGGCGCGGCATGGACCAACGTGAACGCGATCGGATACATGTGGTCCACCACAGTCAAGGACGGCACTCAGCCGTACCTCATACATTGGTATGGCGGTTCGATTACCTTGATCACCGCAGTCGATATGATCGGTGGCTTTAACCTCCGTTGTGTTAAGTAACCGCCAAAACTTTTAAAATATACCTTATATATATAGTGATGAAAAATAACCTCACCCCCCAGCCCCCTCTCCTAAAGGCGAGGGGGGGAAACCCCTCCCCAGCCCTCCCCGAAGGGGAGGGAGCCAACTCCCCCTCCTTCGGAGGGGGCTGGGGGGAGGTGTCAGGAGAGGGGTCGGGGGTGAGGTTAAACCGGCGCCAGCCACTTTAAAATTGAAAATAGAAAAATGCAAAATAAAAAGGGTTTAAAATACGAACAATTTATTCCGCCGTAAGGCAAAATGCGGCACGCCCCAATTGAAATGCGGCACGCCCCAATCGAAATGCGGCACGCCCCAATTGAAATGCGGGATGCCCCCATCGCAATGCGGGATGCCCCCATCGCAAGGGGGGACGCCCCATCGCAAGGGGGACGTACACAATCGAAATGGGAAAACCCCCAATTGCGCTGTTGACGTCCGCCCCCTGAAGGGCAGGCAGCCCTTTTTTTCCCTTATTCCCTTATTTTTGAAATCTTATTACCGTAATTTTTGTTACCTTTGCACGTTGTTAAAACGATAGGGCTATGCTGGTAAAAACATTTGGAAGCGCGTGTTATGGCGTTAAAGCCATTACCATAACAATAGAAGTGGACGCCTCGCCGGGTTTCGGGTTTTCAATGGTCGGGCTGCCCGACAATGCGGTAAAAGAAAGCCAGCAGCGAATCAGTACCGCCCTGCAAACAATCGGGCTGCGTATGCCCGGCCGCAAAATAATCATCAATATGGCGCCGGCCGATATCCGCAAGGAAGGGTCGGCGTATGACCTGCCGCTGGCGGTCGGGATTCTGGCGGCGTCGGGGCAGTTGAACGGCGAAAAAACCGGGCAGTATATGCTCATGGGCGAACTTTCGCTCGACGGTTTTTTACGCCCCATTTCCGGCGCCCTGCCCATTGCGATACAGGCGCGGAGCGAGGGGTTCCGGGGATTTATCCTGCCGGAAGAAAATGCCCGCGAAGCGGCGGTGGTCAATAAATTGGACGTATATGGCGTAAAAACATTGCAGGAAGTTATCGATTTCTTTAATGGCGCCGGCGCGTTACAACCGCTGGAGGTAAACACGCGTGAAGAGTTCGCCCAGCAATCCGCCGCCTATGACGTGGATTTTTCGGATGTAAAAGGGCAGGAAAATGTAAAGCGGGCTTTGGAGATCGCCGCTGCCGGCGGGCACAACATGATTATGATAGGGCCGCCGGGCGCGGGAAAAACCATGCTCGCCAAACGGCTGCCCACCATCCTTCCGCCGCTGTCGTTGCAGGAGGCTTTGGAGACAACCAAAATCCATTCCGTTGCCGGAAAATTGGGGAAAAATACCGGGTTGATTTCACAACGCCCTTTCCGCTCGCCGCACCATACTGTTTCCAACGTAGGCCTGGTGGGCGGCGGCAGCCACCCGCAGCCGGGCGAAATTTCGCTGGCGCATAACGGCGTGCTGTTTCTTGACGAGTTGCCGGAATTCCAGCGCACGGTGCTGGAAGTAATGCGGCAGCCGCTGGAAGACCGTGAAATTACGGTGTCGCGTGCAAAATATTCGGTGGACTATCCGGCAAATTTCATGCTGGTGGCTTCGATGAATCCTTGCCCCTGCGGCAACTACAATCATCCCGAGAAGAAATGCCTTTGCCCGCCGGGCACGGTGCAAAAGTACCTGAGCCGCCTGTCGGGGCCGTTGCTCGACCGTATTGATATACACATCGAGATTGTGCCGGTGCCGTTTGCGAAGCTGTCGGAAATGGAGCCGTCGGAAAACAGCGCCGCCGTGCGCGAGCGCGTCATCCGGGCGCGGCAGGTACAGGAACGGCGGTTTGCCGGAGAACAGGGTATCCACAACAACGCCATGATGCCGTCGCGGTTGTTAAAAAAATACTGCACCCTGACCAGCGAATGCAGCGCCTTGCTGAAAAACGCGATGGAGCGCATGGGGCTCTCCGCCCGCGCCTACGACCGCATTTTGAAAGTATCGCGCACGATCGCCGACTTGGCCGGCGCAGAAAACCTGTCGCCCGACCATTTGGCGGAAGCCATCCAGTACCGCAGCTTAGACCGCGAAGGATGGGCGGGATGAATGGAGAATGGAGAATTAAAGTGGGAAAAATTATGGACGGGAAATTGATGCACTATTTTCTTTGGGGAAACCGGAAGGCTTGGGCTTTTATGACGGCTGCATTGCTGCTGTGCGCGGCGGGATGTTCTACCAAAAAAAATACATGGTCGTCGCGCGCCTACCATAACGTAACGTCGGAATTTAATGTAAAATTCAACGGCAACGAAAGCTTTAAGGAAGGCGTCAAGAAAGCCGACAAATTTATGCCGGAAGAATATGAACAAATACCGCCGGTGTTTGCTTATGCCTACAAGGAAATTCCCGGCCAGGTGTCGGGGGAAATGGACCGCACCATAGAAAAATGCGAAAAACTTATCCTCAAACATTCCATCACCGTGAAGCCGGCGAAGAAGCCGGATAACAACGCCGGCCGCGAAGAAAGGGATTTTTACAACCAAAAAGAATTTAATTCGGTGGTGGACGACGCCTACCTCCTGAGCGGGAAAGCCAACCTGTACCTGCATGAGTACGACAAAGCCATCCTGATTTTCGACCACCTGCTGGCGGATTACCCGAAGTCATCCGCCGCGCCGGAAGCGCGGATACGCCTCGCCGCCGCCCTCATCCACACCAGCGAGCTGGAACGCGCCGAAACATTGCTGGCCGCCGCGGGGAAAGAAAAGAAACGGCCGTCGAAAAAATTACACGCCCTCCTGGATGCGACGTATGCCGAATTATACATCCAGCAAAAGAACTACCGCGAAGCCGCTACACACCTGGAAAACGCCCTGAAACAGGAAACGAAAAAAGCCAATAAAATCAGGTATTATTTTATCCTGGCGGAGCTGTACAGCCAAACAGGGCGGAACGACGAAGCCATCGCCTGCCTGAATAAAATCACGCAATCCAACCCGCCATACGGCATCGCCTTTGCGGCGCAGATGCGCAAAGCGGCGCTCTACAACCCCAGTACGCAAGGCTCCCAACTGAAAGAAGAATTGCGCCGCATGCTGCACGATGAGAAAAACAAGGAATACAGCGACCAGATTTATTTTGCGCTTGCACAGGTGGAACGCCTCTCGGGCAATGACTCCCTCGCGATGGGCTACCTGAAACAATCCATTGCCGCCGAAAGCAGCAATGAACACCAGAAGGCGTTAGCCTATATCATGCTTGCCCGCTACGCCAATGCCCACAAACAATTTTCCGAAGCCTACGCCGCCTACAGGGAAGCACTGGGGCGGCTTTCCACCGATTATCCGCAATACGACTCGCTGGAAAAAACCGCCAACGGATTGCAGCGGTTAGCGGAAAACACCCTGATCATCCAGCGCGAAGACAGCCTGCAACGCATCGCCGCCCTGCCCGCCGCCGAACGCGACCAATGGATTGCCGGGATGATCGCAAAGATTACGGCGGAAGAAGAACAGCAACGGCAGGAACAACGGCAACAACAGTATTTCATGTACCAGGAAGAATACAATCGGGGTACGGGGCAACAGAACAAAAGCAATTCATGGTATTTCTACAACGTGTCGTCCATCAATTCGGGGTTGTCGTCGTTTAACATGCGTTGGGGGAAAAGAAGGCTGGAAGACAACTGGCGGCGCAGGAACAAACAGGAAATGTCTTTTGCCGCACAGTCGGAAAACAAGAGCGCAGCCTCCGGCGAGCCGGAACTGTCCAATAAATCGACCGAATATTACACCCGCGATTTGCCGCTCACGCCCGAAGCGATGGCCGCGTCCAACGAACGGTTGAGCAATGCGCTCTTCCGGCTGGGCGAGGCCTACAAGGATGATGTGCACGAGCCGTTGCAGGCTATCGCTACTTTCCGCATGCTGGACAGCCGCTTCCCGCAAAACGACAACCGCGCCTCCGTGTATTACTATCTGTACAGCCTGTATTCCGACACCGGCCAGCCCGACAGCGCCGGCTATTACCGGCAACTTTTAATCACCGGCTATCCGAAAACGCCGCTGGCGCAACAACTCACCAACCCCAATTACTTCGCGGAACAACAGGCGGAAAAATCGGCAATGGAGGCGCAGTACGAAAAAGTATTCGACGCCTACAACGCCCAACGCTACGCCGAAGCGGGCGCACTGGCGCAACAAATGATAGAACGGTTTCCCAACAGCTTATTGCAGCCGCAGCTGGAATTTATCCGGGCTGCGAGCGCCGGCGAAGGCGGAAACATTGCCGCCTACAAAAGCGCGCTGACAGCGGTGGTTCGCCAATATCCCTCTTCCGATGTAGCCAAAACCGCCGCCGGAATAATCGCCCTGCTCGAAAAACAGGAATTGCAATATACCCCCTCCGATGACACGCCCGCCGCCGCCGCGCCGGATGCGCCGGCAGCGCCAACGCCTTACCTCTTTTCCGAAAAGGAACACTTCGCCGGATTTATCTGCGAACACTCGAAAGACACGGCCGCCTTGCTGTTCGCCCTTGAATCCTACAATGCCGACACGTATATAGAGAAAAACCTGGAAGTAAACATCCGTAAAATCGGGGAAAATTATGCGGTGGTAACCGTACACACGTTCCCCGTGCTGCCCGAAGCAAAAAGCTATATGGAGGCGCTGGAAAAAAGCGCCGCGCTGGAAAATTTCCCCCCGCAGGAATACCGGAAAATACTTATAACCCCTGAAAATTTAAGCCTGTTAATGCAATCAAAAGATATTGCAGCCTACCTGAATTTCTTTACAAAAAATTATTTGCAACCATGAATATAACCATTTCCGGAGTAGATGATTTGCCGCTGGTGGCAAAAGCCCTGCTACCCGCTTTGCAGTATACAAAGGTGGCGGCTTTTTACGGAGACATGGGCATCGGGAAAACGACGCTGATAAAAGCCCTCTGCCAAACGCTTGGCGCCACCGGCACAGTGAACAGCCCTTCCTTTGCGCTGGTCAATGAATACCACGACAGCGAGGGAACGCCCATATACCATTTCGATTTTTACCGCATCCAAACCATTGAAGAGGTTTATGATTTGGGTTATGAAGAATATTTCTACAGCGGCCGGTTATGCCTTCTCGAATGGCCTGAAAAAATCCTCCCCCTCCTGCCGCCCGGCACGCTTCACGTCTATTTGCATCTATCGAAACAAGGCAAACGGGTTATCCGGTTTTAATGAGGCATTAAGTGCCGGCAGCGCGCCCCGCCTCTACAAAGGCGCAATAACGTTCGCCGCCACCGGGAATGCATCAAAATATAAAAATCGAAAAATAGTTGCAATTAAAAAATATTGTTTTATATTTGCGATTAAGAACGTTCTTTAAAGATTAAATCTTTTGTTCTATTTAAGAAATCTCGAAAATTTCATACTGACGTGAATAAAAGTAAATAACTACGTAAAACGTGGGCTTTTATTTATACGTCAGTGGGTATTCGAGAACCTCTTAAATGATTAATGAAAGCGCCACGTTTCTATTTTTACGTTAAGGTGTAACTAAAGAAACGATAAATATGGCAGTGAACAAAAATTCGCAGCAGGGGGTTGTTTATATTAAAAAGTTTGTGTTTGAAAACAGCCCCGAAGCTGCGAAAAAAAGTTAAGAACTAAAAGTTAAGAACTAAGAGTTGGCTGGCGCCGGAACCTTAAACTATAAACTATAAACCTTAAATTATATTATTATGAAAAAAATTTTCT
>JAITSM010000226.1 GCA_031287815.1 Prevotellaceae bacterium | reverse complement strand
GAACGATTACGGTGAATGTAGCGGAAAACTTGACCGTGGCAACGCGCGCCGCTACCGTTACCATTACGTCCGGCACGCTCTCCCAGCAGGTAACCGTAACGCAGGCGGCCGCCGCGCCCCCCACGCCCCCTGCCTCCGATACGCCCCCTCATGCCGCCTCTTCCCAAACATGGACGATCGGCAGCCAGACGTGGAGCGACGCCATTAACATCCCTTCCTGTAATAAAACAAGTTTTAATAGCGGCTCGAATCCAAACTTTTTAGCCGATTGCCGAAGTTATAACAATAGCGGAGCAACCTATTATTACTATAGCTGGCCTTACGTCAACGAACATAAGGGAACCTTCTGCCCAAGCCCCTGGCGCGTACCGTCAAACTCGGACTTTATGACACTGGCATATAATACAACTAAAGAACATCTTGCTTCCATCTGGGGATATTCCGGCTATGCCGTTTCCAGCGCAACGCCGAGTAGTATAGGTAGCGCCGGCAGCCTATGGTCATCGGAAGCAAACACCGCTACCGCTGCATACAGTTTATACTACTACAAGAACAGCAGTGATGTGGAGGTATCTACCGACAGCAAAGGCATGGGTTACCCGGTCAGGTGTGTGAAATAACTACGAATTAACCATTACGAACAAAGCCGCCCTTAGGGGCGGCTTTTGTTTTTAGGGGGAATAAATATTTTGCGTATATTTGTGGGAAAATAAGGGCAATGAAGCAACGAATATATATCGACACGTCTGTAATAGGTGGGTATTTCGACAGGGAATTTGCGGAGGCCACGCGGCAGCTATTTACCCGCATTACCGCCGGTGAATTTGATGTTTATTTTTCGGAAATCAATGAGGCGGAATTGCAAAACGCGCCGCAGCAAGTAAAAGACGTGAAAAAGTTGATACCTCTCGAATGTTATCACTACTTAGGAGTAACAGACGAAGCGGAAATATTAACGCAACTATATATTTCCGAAAAGGCGTTGGGAAAGGCCAGCGAAAATGATGCTTATCACATAGCACTGGCGTCAGTAAACCGGATTGATTGCCTCATCAGTTGGAATTTTAAGCACATTATAAATTAATAGATATACGCTCACCATTAGAATTTTTAAAGATATGAGGCCGGAAGTTAAAAAAGAAAAAGAATTTGATACGGTAGCCTTTTTTCGCTCCGTGAAAGAAAAGATGGCAAAAGCCACCGACGGAATGTCGCTGAAGGAAAAACACGAATATTGGCGATTACTCCGTGAGGGAAAAATAAAGTTGATATAACCCATCTGCCCCGAGCCCGCCCGCACCCTGCGGGCGGCTATTCGTTTTTAGGGGAATGGAATAATTCATGTATATTTGTGGAAAAAAATAACAAAGCCATGTTATTGGAACAAGTGGACAGTACCAACCCCTTCACCTTTCACCGTTCACCATTTTCAATTTTCCACTCATGAAATCCGGAAGAGAAGCGGTACTGCTGTTAGGCGGCAATCAGGGCGACTGCGCCGGCCTGTTGCGGCAGGCGCGCGGGTTGCTGTCGCAACAGGCCGGGAAAATAGTGCAGCAGTCGTCGCTCTACGAAAGCGAACCCTGGGGCTTTTCCTCGCCCGACTGGTTTACAAACCAGGTGGTGGAAATAGAAACAACGCTGTCGCCACAGCAGTTATTATCCATAACGCAACAAATCGAAAAAACATTGGGGCGCGAAAAGCCGCAAGGTGCAAGGTATGCCTCGCGCACGATGGATATTGATATTTTATTTTTCGACAAAGAAATTATCGATACCCCCGAATTGATAATCCCCCATCCCCGCCTCCACGAACGCCTGTTCACCCTCCTTCCGCTTGATGAAATAATGCCGGATATGGAACATCCGGTGTTGAAAAAAACAATCCGCGCATTGTTGCAAGCATGCGAAGACGCCGGCAGAATCCGGAAAATATAATAGGAGAAATTGGTAAAAATTTGGTACATTTGTGGGAGTTTATAAATAATATAATGCAATGAAAAAAATACTGGTTATTGGTGCGCTGGGGCAAATAGGCTCGGAGCTGACGGTGGCCTTCAACGAAAGATACGGCCATGAAAATGTCATCGTCGCGGATATTGCGGAAGACAAGAATAAATTATTTGCCGGCAATGTTTTTGAAAAAATAGACGTAACGGATAGCGCTTCCATTGAAGCCGCCATAAAGCGGCATCGTATAGATACCATCATCAATTTGGCGGCCATCCTTTCGGCCACCGGTGAGAAGAATCCCGACCTTGCGTGGAAAATCAATATCGACGGGCTGTTGAACGTTATTCGTTTGGGCATAAAATATCAACTCGACCGCGTGATGGTGCCCAGCTCCATTGCCGTCTTCGGGCCGCAATCGGTGCTGTACAATACGCCGCAGGAAACCGTGCTGGTGCCGAATACCATGTATGGCGTAACAAAAGTGGTCGGTGAAATGCTGGGCGATTATTACTTCAAAAAGTCGGGATTGGATTTTCGCGGCATTCGCTATCCCGGCGTTATCAGCAACAAAACCATGCCCGGCGGCGGAACGACCGACTATGCGGTAGAAATTTTTTACGAAGCGGTGAAAAATAAAAAATACACCTGCTTCCTCAGCCCCGAATCCTGCCTGCCGATGATTTATATGCCCGATTGCATCCGCGCCACGTTAATGCTGCTCGAGGCCGACCGCAGCAAGTTGCGGCATTGCGGAAATTATAATGTCGGCGCCATGAGTTTCACACCCGAAATTTTAGCCAATGAAATAAGAAAACACATTCCCGAATTTACCATT
>JAITSM010000217.1 GCA_031287815.1 Prevotellaceae bacterium | reverse complement strand
CCCGATAGCGAGTGCGATTATCCCCTGACACCCCTCCCCAGCCCTCCCCGAAGGGGAGGGAGCCAACTCCCCCTCCTTCGGAGGGGGTTGGGGGGAGGTCTCTAATGAAAAGACGCCGGTATGGAAACATGCCGGCGGTTTTTTTGGTATTTACGAAAATTGTAGTAATTTTACCCCCTAATTTATGGGACTGGAGTATTTTTTGTTGGCTGTGGCAGTGTTGCTTTTCCTGAGCATCATAGCCGGGAAAACCGGTTATAAGTTCGGCGTGCCGGTATTGTTATTGTTCCTGCTGATTGGCATGCTTGCCGGATCGGACGGGCTGGGGATTATCCGGCTGCACAATTTCCATGTGGCGCAAAATATAGGCGTCATTGCGCTTATATGTATTCTTTTTTCGGGCGGCATCGATACCAAGTACAACGAAATCCGCCCCGTTGCCCGGCAGGGGATTGTGCTGGCGACGCTGGGGGTGTTGCTGACGGCGTTAATTACCGGCGCTTTCATCTATTACCTGACCAATTGGCTTTTTCCTTCCGTTACCTTGACTTTCCTTGAATCGCTGCTGCTGGCGTCGGTGATGTCATCAACCGATTCGGCGTCGGTGTTTGCGATTCTGCGGTCGCGGGGCTTGCTGTTGCGGCACCGCCTGCGCCCGCTGCTGGAGCTGGAGAGCGGCAGTAACGACCCCATGGCCTACATGCTTACTATTACCTTAATCTCGATTATTCAACAGGTGCAGGCGAACTCGGCAATGGCGGTTTCGTGGGGCGGCATTGCCGGGCAGTTTGTTGCGCAGGTAGCCATCGGCGCGGCGATCGGTTTTGTGCTGGGCAGACTGGCCGTGCGGATCATTAATAAAATCAACATCGACAATGATGCGCTTTATCCGATACTGTTATTGACGTGCATGCTCTTTGTGTTTTCCGCTACCTACTTTTTGCAGGGCAACGGTTACCTGGCCGTATATATCGCCGGGCTGGTGATGGGCAACAGCAAGTTTGTGCATAAACGCACCACCCTGAAGTTTTTTGACGGGCTGGCGTGGCTCTTCCAGATTGTGATGTTCCTTACCTTGGGGTTGCTGGTCAACCCGACGGAGCTGTTGCCCATTGCGGGTATCGGGATACTGGTAGGCATCTTTATGATTATCTTTTCGCGCCCGGCGGCGGTGCTTATCAGCCTGCTGCCGTTTCGCAAAATGACCCTCAACGACCGGGTGTATGTATCGTGGATGGGCTTGCGCGGCGCAGTGCCTATTATTTTTGCCACTTATCCGATGATTGCGCAAATCCCCCATGCGCGCACCATGTTTAACATTGTGTTTTTTATCACCATTCTTTCGCTGATGGTGCAAGGCACCAGCGTATCGTGGTTCGCCCGCCTGCTGGGGCTGGCGCGCCCTTACCGCCCAGACCGGCGGACGGATGATTTCGCGCTGGATATTTCGGATGACCTTAAATCGTCGATGATGCAGATTACCGTTACCGCTGCCATGTTGCAGAAGGGACACCGGCTGATAAATTTGCCGCTGCACGACAAGGCGCTGGTCGTAATGGTGAAGCGCGATGATAATTATTTTATCCCGAAAGGAAATACAGAACTCAAAGAAAACGATAAGTTGTTAATGATTTGCGAAGACGATAAAGTGTTGCAGGAAACCTCTGCCATGTTCGGGCTGGAAACGGCCACCCGCGTGGAAATTGAAGAGGAAGATTAAGGGATTAAACGGTTCTTGAAAAACGCAATGATGAGCGGGGAAAAAATAAAAGAAGCATGGATGGTCATTGTAAACCCGAAAGCCGGCAGCGGCAAAGGGCTTTCGGATTGGCCGGTTATTTCCAACCAGATGAACCGTAACGGCATTGACTTCAGTTGCGTTTTCACCGAACATAAATACCATGCGGTAGAACTGGCGGTAAAGGCCATCAACGACGGTTACCGCAAACTCGTGGCTATCGGCGGCGACGGGACGATCAATGAAATTGTGAACGGCCTGTTCATCCAGCAGAAAGTGCAGCCGGCGGAAGTATCGCTGGCGGTGATTCCCACCGGCACCGGCAATGACTGGCTGCGTATGTTCGGTATTCCCGACACCTATTCCAAAGCGGTGCAGTCAATCGTTAATCACCATACCATTTTGCAGGACGTGGGATTGATTACCTACTACGAAACGCGTATCAAACACCAACGCTACATGGCCAACGTGGCAGGGCTGGGCTTTGACGCCGTAGTCAACCGGCTGTTCAACCACCTGAAAGACGAAGGGCGCTACAGCAAGAACCTGTATATGTGGGGAACCTTCCGCACGTTACTCTCGTACCATTCCAAGCATTTTACCGTAACGGTAGACGGCCAACCCCTGTTCAGGGGCAACGTGTTTTCGGCGGCGGTCGGTATCGGGAAATACAATGGCGGCGGGATGAACCAGATGCCTAATGCCGTGGTGGACGACGGGCTGTTTGATATAACGATTATAAAACCCATAAGCCCCCTGAAAGTGCTTTACCATTTCCGGAAATTATATAACGGACGAATTTACCGTGTCCCGAAAGTCCTTACGCAACAGGGCAAGCGGATAGTCGTTGATACCCTCCCCGAAAGCCCCATCGAAATCGACGGCGAAGCTATGGGCTATTCGCCCTTCACCTTTGAGCTGATCCCGAAAAGCATTAAAGTAGTCGTGGGAAACTAAGAACTAAGAGTTAAAAGTGCTGGCGCCAGCCAACTCTTAACTCTTAGTTCTTAACTCTTAACTTCTACTTCATAATTGGCGCTGTGATGCTGGCGCCGGCGGGCACCATAGGATAGACCATGCCTTTTTGCACTACCTGTGCTTCCAGGAGGTAGGCGCCTTTTGTTTCCAGCATTTCGCGGATAGCGCCGTCCAGTTCTTCGCGGCGGGATACTTTCCGTCCCGGAATGCCGTAGGCGGCCGCTATCCCGACAAAGTCGGGGTTTTTCATGACGGTGGCCGAATAGCGTTCTTCAAAGAACAGTTCCTGCCACTGGCGTACCATGCCCAGGAAATTATTGTTAAGCAAAATGATTTTAACGGCAATGTCCGATTGCATGATGGTGCCCAGTTCTTGGATGGTCATTTGCAGGCCGCCGTCGCCTGCAAAGAGGCATACGGTGCGTTCCGGCGCGCCGAGTTTTGCGCCTATGGCCGCCGGAAGCCCGAAGCCCATCGTGCCGAGCCCGCCGGAAGTAACGACGCTGCGGGGTTGCGTGAATTTGAAATACCGCAAGCCCATCATCTGGTTTTGCCCAACGTCGGTTACCAGCACGGCGTTGTGCCCGGTGGCTTCGGACACGCGGTGCACTACTTCGCCCATTTTCAGGGGGCCGGTGGTGGGGAAAAGCTCGGGGCGGATGACCGTTTGCATTTCCTTTTCCTGTGGTAGGGCAAAGGCCGCCCGCCATTCATCGTGCGTGGCGGGTTGCAGGAGCGCCGTTACCGCCGGCAGGGTTTCTTTTACATTTCCCAGTATGGGGACGGTTACTTTTATGTTTTTATCCACCTCCGCCGGGTCGATGTCGAAGTGAATGATTTTCGCCTGTCGGGCGTAGGTGTTGACGTCGCCGGTAACGCGGTCGTCGAAGCGCATGCCGATGGCGATAAGGACGTCGCATTCGTTGGTTTTCAGGTTGGGCGCCACGTTGCCATGCATTCCCAGCATGCCCATGTTCAGGGGCTCGCCGGATGGTAACGCCGAGAGCCCCATAATAGTGGATGCGGCGGGAATACCGGCCTTGCGGAGGAACGCCAACAGTTCCGTTTCGGCTTTTCCCAGTACAACGCCCTGCCCTACCAGCGCCAGCGGGCGGTTGGCTTTATTGATGAGTTGCGCCGCCTGTGCAATAGCTTCCGGTTCCATCTCCGGCACGGGGGTATAGCCGGCAATATGGGTAATGGCCGCCGGCCGGTAGGAGAGGCAGCCGGTTTGCGCATTTTTGGTAATATCCAGCACCACCGGGCCGGGGCGCCCGGAAGAGGCGATATAAAAGGCGCGCGCTACCGCCCAGGGAATATCTTCGGCGTTGCGCACCTGGTACGCCCATTTGGTGATGGGTTGCGTTACGCCAATAACGTCTATTTCCTGGAAGGCGTCGGTGCCCAGCAGCGAGGTGGAAACCTGCCCGGCGATGACAACCACCGGCGTACTGTCAATCATGGCGTCGGCAATGCCGGTGATGGTATTGGCAATGCCGGGTCCGGAGGTAACGACCACCACGCCTGTTTTCCCCGACACGCGGGCATATCCCTGTGCGGCATGCACCGCCCCCTGTTCATGGCGGACGAGGATATGTTCCAGCCGATTTTGGTATTCATAGAGGGCGTTGTAAATAGACAGCGCCTGTCCGCCGGGGTAACCGAATACGAGGGATACGTTTTCGTGTAAAAGGGCTTCCATTAAGGCTTGCGAGCCGATTGTTTCGTTCATGGTAGTTTAATGTGCTAATGTGACTAATTGTTTAATGTGACTAATTTAATTTAAAGTTCTCCCACAGATGGACACAGATTTTTTCAGATTACACAGATTTAATCTGTGTAATCTGTTATAATCTGAGAAAATCTGTGGGGAAATAATCCATAATTCATAATTCATAATTCATAATTCAAAAGGCATTCTCCACTCTCCATTATTCTCACCGCTCCTTTGTCGGCGGAGCTGACCATGGCGGCGTAGGCTTTGAGGGAAGAGGGGACGGCGCGCTGGCGATGCGGGGGGGTGAAAGCCCTGCCGCCCCGGGAGCGTTCTTCGTTGCGTCGTTGCGCCAGTTCGCGGGTGCTTAGCAGTACGTTGATGCTTCTTTCGGGGATGTTGATGGCGATGTGGTCGCCGTCGCGTACGAGGCCGATGGGGCCGCCGGCCGCTGCTTCGGGCGATATGTGTCCGATCGACAGTCCAGAAGTGCCGCCGGAAAACCGCCCGTCGGTAATCAGGGCGCATGCCTTGCCCAGCCCGCGTGATTTGAGGTACGACGTCGGATAGAGCATTTCCTGCATGCCAGGCCCTCCTTTCGGCCCTTCGTAGGTAATCACGACGACGTCGCCCGCCGTTACTTTCCCGTTTAAGATAGCTTCGACGGCGGCTTCCTGGGAGTCGAATACTTTGGCTACGCCGGTAAAGGCGAGGATATTTTCGTCGACGCCGGCGGTTTTCACCACGCAGCCGTGGGGGGCGATGTTGCCTTTCAGCACGGCAAGGCCGCCGTCGCGACTGTAGGCATGGGCGATGTCGCGGATGCAGCCGTTGGCGCGGTCGGCGTCCAGTGTGTCGTAGCAGGTTTCCTGTGCGCCCATGCGGAAATTAAACGCCTTGCCCGGCGCGGCGGCATATCTTTTGACGGCTCCGCCGCCGTCTGCCGGGTGCAGGATGTCGTAACGTTTTATGGCTTCCGCCAGGGTGAGGCCGTCGACGCGCCTGGCCGCAGGGTAGAGCAGCCCGCCGTCGTGCAGGGCGGAGAGGATGCCCAGCACGCCTCCCGCGCGGTTGACGTCTTCCATATAGTATTTCCCGGTGTTGGGCGCGACTTTGCAGAGGCAGGGGGTTTTGCGCGACAGCGCGTCCATGTCCTGCATGTCGAAGGGGACGCCCGCTTCGTGGGCTATGGCCAGCAGGTGCAGCACCGTGTTGGTGGAGCCGCCCATGGCGATGTCCAGCATCATGGCATTGAGGAAAGCTTCGCGGGTGGCAATGTTTCGCGGGAGCACGGAGGCGTCGCCGGTTTCGTAGTATCCCCGTGCATTTTTGACAATCAGCTGCGCTGCATCGGTAAACAGTTGTTTCCTGTAAACGTGTGAAGCCAGGACGGTGCCGTTGCCCGGCAGCGCCAGCCCGATAGCCTCGCAGAGGCAATTCATGGAATTGGCGGTAAACATGCCTGAGCAGGAACCGCAGGTGGGGCAGGCATGGGCTTCGACCTGCGCTATTTCTTCGTCGGGCACAGCGGCGTCGGCGGCCTGCACCATGGCGTCGATCAAGTCCAGCCGGCGGCCGCCCAGCCGCCCGGCTTCCATAGGGCCGCCCGATACGAAGACCGCCGGGATATTCAGCCGCATGGCCGCCATTAGCATGCCCGGCGTAATCTTGTCGCAGTTGCTGATACAAATCATCGCATCCGCCCGGTGGGCGTTGACCATGTATTCTACGCTGTCGGCAATCAAGTCGCGCGAGGGGAGGGAATAGAGCATTCCTTCGTGCCCCATGGCAATGCCGTCGTCGATAGCGATGGTGTTAAATTCGGCGGCAAAGCATCCGAGCGCTTCTATTTCCGCCTTGACCCACTGCCCTGCCCCATGCAGGTGCACATGCCCCGGCACAAACTGCGTAAATGAATTTACTATGGCAATAATCGGCTGTCCGTCGTGTTCGGGCTTTCTGCCGTTGGCCCGCCATAATGCCCGCGCTCCCGCCATCTTACGGCCATGCGTGCTGGTATCGCTTCGTAACTGGATATTCATCGATTTATCGTTAAGGCGACAAAGGTAAGAAAAAAGTAGGAGGTATGAAGTATGAATTATGAATTATGAATGCTGGCGCCAGCCCATTCTCTATGCTCCATTCTCCTTTTTTAAGTTAGTATATTGGGTTACTATTTATTTGGAGCATGCCATATTTCGATTAGGGCATGCCATATTTCAATTAGGGCATGCCATATTTCAATTAGGGCGTGCCATATTTCAATTAGGGCGTGCCATATTTTATTTACGGCGGCACAAATTGCTCAAATTTTAATCCCTTTTTATTTTGCATTTTCAATTTTCTTGTTTAAGGTTTAACTTTTAGTTTTTAACTTTAAAATTCTCCATTTTCAATTCTCCATTAAATAAGCCCGGAGGGCTTGAATTTTCATAACCCCATGCAAGTGCAGCGTAGCGGAACGCAGCTTGGGGGCTTCTTCCGCAGGCTGCGCTGCGCTGGCCTGCGGTTATGCATATTTCGCCCCTTCGGGGCTTTCAGTAGGCAGTTTTCAGTAGGCAGTAGACAGTGGCTGTCGCTGGAACCACCTCACGAAAATATTTTTCAAAAAAACTTGCAATTAAAAAATATTGTTTTATATTTGCAGCGTTATTAAAGTTCTTTGTTATTAGTGCCTGAAACTTGAGAAATTTCAACCGTAGGTGTGTTCATGCTTGTATTTAACGTGAATTTAAGTTTATTTATCCTACGGTGGGTTTCTCAAGACCTCAGGCGGCTACAAATTTAAATTCACGTTTTTATTTTTTCCCTTTAAGGTAATAGTAAAAACAGATAAAATGATAAAATGGCAGTGAATAAAAAATCGTAGCGAGGGGTTGTTTTATAGAAATTAGTTTGTGTTTGCAAAACAACCCTGAAGCTACAAAGTAATAACCATTAAAAAATAAAAATTATGAAAAAAATTTTCTTTCTTTTCACAATGCTTGTAAGCATTGCAGCAAGCGCAACAGTAACTATTACGCCGATAAGAACGGATTACATGAACCAAAAAGTAACGTTCAGCGTGTCATGGACAGGTACGCCCTATAACAATCATGTGTGGGTGTGGGCAGATTTCTGCCCGGTGGCGGGGGCTTCTCCGGGTACCTTTGAAAAAGCCGTTATCAGCGGGGCTACGGCTACTGCCGGCAGCATACTAACCGTTGCCGGCAATACGCGCGGCTTTTATGTAACCGCCAACCCCTCGACCGTTACCGCCGCACTAAGCAACGCTGTGGGACAATTCAACTGGTGCGCCTACGGTAGCGACTACCCGCCGAATGTCCTTGCGAATACCAATAGCTCTTACACATTGGCGGGAACGCCGCCGTTCATATTAATTGCCTCTAATGGCGCCACGTCGCTCACAGTGCCCGGTACAACTATTGCTACTTCTGCCGTAACGTTTACGCCGGCAACCATAACCGACGCCACAGGTTATCCCGGACTTTGGTGTCTCTATACCGGCAGTGATTTGTATATGGATGC
>JAITSM010000204.1 GCA_031287815.1 Prevotellaceae bacterium | reverse complement strand
CAGCCCGATAGCGAGTGCGATTATCCCGTAGGCCCAGTAGCAGTAGGCAGTGGGCAGTAGGCAGTGGCTGACGCCGCTTTAACCTCACCCCCTGCCCCCTCTCCTAAAGGCGAGGGGGGGTGCTGAGAGGAAGTAATGAAAACCGCCGGTATGGAAACATGCCGGCGGATTTTTTTGAGTTAAGAACTAAAAGTTAAAAGTTGGCTGGCGCCAGCTAACTTTTAACTTTTAGTTCTTAACTCAAAAAAGCCCCGAAGGGGCGAAATATTCATAACCGCAGGCAAGCGCAGCGCAGCCTGCGGAAGAAGCCCCCCACTGCCTTTCGCGCGGCGCATTGTCCGTGCATAGCGGAAAACCCGTGCTCCGCGCGAGGGGCAGGGAGTTCCATGTAGCCCCATGCTGCGTTCCGCTACGCTCCACTTGCATGGGGTTATGAAAATTCAAGCCCTACGGGCTTATTTAATGGAGAATTGAAAGTTGAAAGTTGGCTGGCGCCTTTTTGAGTTAAGAACTAAGAACTAAAAGTTAAGAGTTGGCTGGCGCCAGCCAACTTTTAGTTCTTAACTTTTAGTTCTTAACTCCCCCCTCATACATCATACATCATTTTCAACTTTATCAAAATCTAAATGCGTCGACCCTGGGGGAAGGGGGATTTTTTTGAATTTATAATACGCCTTTTATCATCCGGTCTTTGCCGTTCATGTCCCGGCGCAATTCTATAGAGGTGAAGCCTGCCGCAGCAAACAGGGCTTTTGTTTCGTTGCCCAAAGCCTCGTTGATTTCGACAAAGAGGGCGCCGTTGTCCCGCAAATGCTGTCGGGCAAAGCGGGCAATGGCGCGGTAAAATACCAGCGGGTCGCTGTCGGCGACAAACAGCGCCTGCGGTGGTTCATATAACAATACATTCTTGGGCATCGCCGCCTTTTCGCTTTCCCGCACGTAAGGCGGATTACTGATAATGCAATCCGCTTTTTTGTCGAAGTTCACGTCAGAAAGCACATCGCAGCGGAAGAAATGAATTTCCGCATCGTTTTTCACGGCGTTGCGCTGCGCCACCTCCAGCGCTTCCGGCGAGCAGTCGCAGGCATATACTTCTGTGGAAGGGAGCCGTTTTTTCAGCGCAATGGCAATGCACCCGCTGCCGGTGCAGAGGTCTATAACCACCGCCTCCTTTCCAATGCTGCCGGCCGCCCACTCCGCCAGTTCCTCCGTCTCCGGGCGCGGAATCAATACGGCTTCGGATACTTCCATGGGGAAACCACAGAACGTTGTTTCGCCGGTCAGGTACTGCAAGGGTTTATGTGCAAGCAAGCCGGCAATGGCTGTTTGTATTTGCCGTGCCGTGTCAGGGGAAAGCTCCGTTCCGGGAAAAGCGAACAATTGCGTGCGCGACAATTTTCCGAAATGCTGCAAAAGCGCCTGCGACAACGCCCGCGCCTCTTCTTTCGAATAGAGCGGCTGCAATTGCCTTTGCGCTTCTTTATACAGTTGTGATACGGGAACCATTTTTTTAATTATGGATTATAAAACCTGTTTTTCAGGAAACCTTCCGGGAAGTTTCTTTAACCACCGGTGTCTTTTGTCGTGCAGCATGGCGAAGAAGCGGGAGTTGGAGCATAATATCCTGTCCCATTTTATCCACCAGGGTTCGGGTTGACCTGTTTTCCGGTACCACGAGCCGTCGCAGAGGTGGAGGGCGTATGACCGCAGGGTGGCGCCGGTGTAAGCCGTAGCGAATACCCTTTGCGGGTATATCACTATATTTCCGGCGAGTTCCTGCAACGTGTCGAAGTGTATGTCGTGCTGGAAGCCGTAGCCGGCGGCGTAGCGGGCGAGCACGTCGGGGCTGATTTCCACGTCTACCGTGCCGTCGCTTTTCAGTTTGAAGGCGGTTTCCCGGTAGTATTCCATGCATTTCCCGATCCACGGGTTACCTTTCTCAGCGCCGATAACGGCGGCTTGTATGGCGTTGTAGCTGGAGGCGAAGGGTTCGTTTTCCGTCCACGACTTTATGCCCCGGTGATGCTCGATGCCGCTGAATGCCGCGTGGCGCAGGAACTTGTCGAACCTCCGGAACACCCGCACATCCGAATCCAGGTAAATACCGCCTTCGGCGTACAGCGCATGCAGGCGGATATAATCAGCGGCAAAAGCCCATTTGCGGGCGGCGCAGGCGTCTTCCACAAACTTCACGCTGTGGATGTCGAACCGTTGCATATCCCAGCATACCGTTTCATAATCGGGCATCAGCCGTTGCCACGAATGGACGCACTTCCGCAGGTTTTCCGGCAGTGGCGCGCCGCTGAGCCAGCACCAGTGTATTTTTTTTGGAATAGACATGTTAATTATGAATTATGGATTATGAGTTATGAGTTAAAGTCAGGGTAAAAATGTTCTGATGAAGCGGTAATAGGCGTAAGGGTGCAGCCATCCGCGGTTGCAAAATATGTGTTTTCGCACAAAGCGCCGGAGCTGCCTTTTTTCGTTGGGGGTCAATGCGCCTTTATAGTCGAAGTTATACGAAAAAGAATAGAAGTAGCAGCTTAACCAGGTTAAATGCGCGGCGGTGGTTTTATTCAGTTTTTCCCTGTTAACGAACGTGCGGAAACTGTCCTGTACTGTGCGGCAACACTGGTAATAGATGCCTTTGTCGCGTCTTACTTTTTTTTCTACCGTATTGGAATCTATCCGAAAATAGTAATAAGGGATATCCATATTCATAATCCTATTTGCTTTTATTGTGAGTTTGGTATAAAACTCCAAATCCTGCAACCGCCGTAACTGTTCGTTAAAATTAAAGTCCAGGCTTGTGTAGAACGACCTTTTTACCACATTCATGTAGGGGGCAAACGGTATGACCCGTTTTCTCATCATGGTATTGAAGTACGCCACGCCGTTCATTACCTGCGGAACGAAAAACATGGGGCGGCGTTTTTTGCTTTCGTTTCTTACTTCGATAACCGGGAGTTGCAGTACATCCAGGTCGTTTTCTTTGGCTGCCCGGTACAATTGGTGCAGCGAACCGGGGACGATATAGTCGTCGGCGTCGATAAACAGGAAATAGTCGCCGCGCGCCGCTTCCAGTCCTTTATTGCGGGCGAACGGGATTCCTTTGTTTTCCTGCCGGTGCAGTATAATACGTTTGTCGTTTTCGGCATATTTTTCCGCTATTTTTTCGGAGCCGTCGTTGGAGCCGTCATCAATTAGAATCAATTCAAACGCCAACGGTTCCTGCGACAGTACCGAATCCAGACAATGCGGCAGGTAGTCTTTGCAATTGTAAAAAGGAATAATGATAGATAAATCGGTCATGGCATATACTTTTAATGATTTTCTTTATACGATTTACATTTACTTCTGTTATAATCCGAACACGAAACCGGGAAGTATAAACCCCTCAGGAAGGAAATGACGGGATTTATTTCGGGTTTATGGAACAAACGGTTTCTAAACTTTACGCAGTAGAAAAACGTTTTGAACCGGTGATGGTGCAAATGCGCTTTTCCTAACTTCAACGCATCGTGTTTGGCATACGCCTCGTCGGGCAGCGACGACAGTATATTGATAACCGATGATAACCGTTCTTCCACAAAGGGGCGGCTTTCCCGGTACAGCCTGAGCGTCCGACGGACATACGCGATGGCGTTGGACAGGGATTTTTCGGCGCTTTCCGCGGCAATGTAACTAAACGCGCCGGGATGGCGGCGGAAATAGACGGCCGTATTTTTACAAAACACCACTTTGTTGTAAGCGGCCGCCACGATGTGAGCAAGGACGTCATGTCCACGCTCTTTTGATTGCAAGAATTTTTGAGGGATTTTCTCTAACAGTATCCGGTGAATTAGCATAGCATGCCCCGCAGCGGCGCCTGCTACATATAATTGTCGTTCGAGCGTCAGGTTCGGAATGCTTAAAGTGTTTAGATCGGGTTCTTCTTTTATTTCCGATTCGTCCTGGAAGGGGATGGAGAAGCAAACAGCCATCCAGTTATCGCCGATACATTCCATCAGTTTTTCGATCTTGTCCGGCTTCCAGATATCGTCCTGGTCTGCAAAGGCGATATATTCTCCGGCAGCCCGGCTTGCCGCCGAAAAGAAATTCAGAATATGCCCTTTCCGTTCGTCGTTTTGGTAAATGCGGATAGCCGGGTATTTTCCGGCATACTCGTGCAGTATGTCCATTGTGGTATCCGTAGAGCCGTCATCCTGAATAATAATTTCGAGCAGCGGGCAGGTCTGGTTTATGATCGTATCGAGTTGCCGCCGCAGGTATGGCGCGCCGTTATAGGTGCACATCACAATGGATACTGTTTTTGCGGGCTTCGGATTCATGTTTTTTTCCTTAATATAAAAAACAAATGATACGGGTTATAAGGCGCCACATAGCATTTTTCGACTGAAAAGAATTTTTTCATGCTATTTAATACGCTCCGTTTGGTATGCCCGCGTGTTCCTGTTTCCCAATAATGCTCCCCGTCAAATGTATGTTTCTTGAAAAATTTGTGTACATACACATCCGCTTTTATGGTTTTAATGACCGGCAATTTAATTTCAAATTTATATTTCATCGCCGAATAGGGCAAGCTGATGATGATGTTGCCGGCGTGTTGCGCCAATTGCTGTAAAATGTTTTCAAATTTATCGTGCGGCAAATGTTCCAGCACCTGGCAGCACAAAATAACATCAAACCTGTTACCTCCGAGTATGGCATCTATATTTGCCACATCTCCTTCAAAGTCGGGATGCAAATTTTGGTCGAAATCGAATGTGTAAACCTGTACGCCCTGTGCAGCCAATATGTTTCCCACAATATTATCCCCAACGCCTATAATCAGCGCCGTTTTTGGAGCTAATGCCAGCGTTTCCGTAATCTGGTGCCAGTAGGAAGTCCATCGCGGAAGGTCTGTATAGCTTTGAAAACGGTAGTGGCTCGCTTCCACTTGAACAGCGCCGGAAGTAGTTTTTTTATGCATAACGGTTTTTAATTAAACTTTAAATATTACGCCGGTATTTACTTTGCCTCTCGGTTACCACCTGGCAACCTTCCGGTCACTTTCTTTAATAAGACACGTACGGTGCTGTTCACTTCATCCGACACTTTTAACGCATACAGCAGGCCGGCGCCCACAGCCGCCAGCGCCACGCCGCGGCTGATCCCGTCTACCCACGGATTGTCAAAGGTGAACAGAAAGTAATTTATTCCTGCCAGAAACAGAAAAATCGCTATCAATTTCAATGTACCCGAAGAGTAGGGATTGCCTTTCACTTTTTTCAGCACTATCCATTGCTGCACGCCAAATGAAAGCAAACAGCTGATAGTGGTTGCGAGGGCTGCGCCGGCGATGCCCCACACCGGAATCAATAAATAATTGGTCAGGATTCCCACGCCGATAACAAAAAACACAAAGTATAAACTCCAGTAATAATATTTCGAAAAACTGATGAGCGTGCCGCCGAAATTCAGCGTTACTTCTATCAATTTGGCCAGCCCGATAAAAAACACTACCCACTTGCCTTCCGCATACACTGCGCCGTTCGGGATAATGGCGAAGATATTGTCGATGTTCGCCCATATCAGGATAAAAATCAACCCGCCGATCAGGAGCTGGTGCAGGGATACTTTTTTATAAAGTGCATTAGCCGTTTCAAAATCGCCTTTTTTCAGGGCTTCGGCGGCTATCGGGGAAGAGATGGCGCTGATAGACCGCGAAGGTATTTCGATGACCGCTGCCATATAAAATGCAATCGTGAAGATGCCGGCGTAACTTAATCCCAGTTGCGAAGTAATCATAAACAGGTCGAGCTTGCTGAGCACCGTACTGCCCAACGCGCCGGTGATTAAGAATAAAGAATACCGCAAAATGTCTTTCCGCAACGGATGGGAAATATACGATACATCATGCCGCAGGGAAGTGATGGACGTTTTTAGTACATAGAAAAACAAGCACAGCATCCCAAAGCCGTAAGTTATCACATAGCCAGCCACTAGCCCGCTGCGGCTGATGAGGTGGAACCCGTAAAGCAGGCAAGCGGTCAATATAAACAGCCGGACAATAATTTCGCGGTTAACCCGGGAAACTACGATACGCATATTCGCGTTGGAATACGCTTCGAATACCGACAAATAGGCCAAAAAGAAAATCAACGGCGCCACCCAGTAATAATACGAAATAAAAAGGCTTGATTTTTCCGCAAACAAAAGGGTAATGGGGGCTTTTAGAAAAATATAAAGCGGAATGAACAGCAGGCACCCGATGAAAGGCGCAAGCAGCATATAAAAGAAGAAGCCGTTGTGTTTTTTCTTTTCATCCTTGAAGTAGGGAAAAAAACGCATGACCGACGACGACGTTCCCAACTGGGCAAAGATGGCAAACATGGTACCCGCTTCCAGAATCACTTTGGTCAGGCCAATATCTTCGGGCGACAGAAATTTTGTAACCACAAACATGGTGGTCAGGAAGCCGATGAAAGCGCCCGCGTAAGTGATGATAATCCCTTTTATACTCTGCCGGATGACAACGCCCATAGCCTTATTTGTAAATTCGTGTTAATTTTTCGTTACTCTCCAATCCCTTCCGGAAAATTACTTTTGATACGCCTGCGCTGAGAAAGCCCCAGCCATAGCCTGCCAACTGGATGCAGGACGCCCACACTGCCCATAAAGCGGTTTTTATCCGCTTTGTCTTGACAAGCGCATCGGTAAACAGCAGCGCGGCGTAGCACGCAGGAACCGCCAGCGCCCACAGCGAGAAAAACGCCGCCGCAACAATCCCCGCGCCGCCAAGCAAAAACAACGCCGGCAAGGCATGCACCGGTTTCAACGCCCCTTTATGCAGCAACGCCAAATTGATTCGCGCCGTACCGAAATTCCGCACTTGCCGGTAGAATCTCGTAAAACTTATCCGCCGCTTATGGTAAACGAACGCTTCGCGGTACAGCGATACGCGAAACCCGGCCCGGGCTATGCGGATGGAGAGGTCAATATCTTCGCCCAGCATATTGTTGAATCCGCCAACCTGTTCATATACCGCCCGCGAAAACCCCATGTTGAACGTGCGGGGCTTGAAAGCTTCCATCGCCTGCTTCCCGCCGCGGATGCCGCCGGTAGTAAAGAACGAAGTCATGGCATAGCTGACGGCTTTTTGCAGGTCGGAAAAGGATGGATGCGCCGCATCGGGGCCGCCGAAGCAATCGCTGTAACCGGCAGCTAAATACCCCGCCAGCCGGACGAAATAATCCGGCGGGAGAATGCAGTCGGAATCAAAGAAAATAAAATAATCGCCCTTTGCCAGCTGCATGCCCACATTACGGCTGTCGCTGCGGCCGGTATTGGGTTTGACATGGTAGGTGATGGGCAACTTCTCTGCAAATTTCGCTACCGCCTCCCGGCAGGGCAGGGTTGAACCGTCTTCTACAATAATTACTTCAAACGGGATGTTCCCCTCTTGCTGCGACAGGCTTTCCAGGAGTTCAGCCGTTTCCGCAGGGCGGTTATATACCGGTATGATGATAGAATAAAGCATCGTTTGAATAACAAAGGTACAAAAAAAAACTACCTCTTTAGAGGTAGTCTTTGCTGTTTTAGAGCGGAAAACGAGACTCGAACTCGCGACCCTAACCTTGGCAAGGTTATGCTCTACCAACTGAGCTATTTCCGCGTTTGGGAGTGCAAAGATAGGTAATTTTTTGAAAATGCAAAAAAAAAATTTTATAAAATACCCCCTGAAGCGTAGCTCATTCTCCATTCAGTAGGCGCGAACGGAATTAACGCTGGCGCGAAGTGCTGACGCCGGCACTCTCCACTTTCCATTCTCAATTAAAAAGGCATTCATCTACATCCCCGCCCGAAGGGCATTCCTCCCTTTTTCACATAATCCATAATTCATAATTACAAAGATGAACATCTCTACTACTCGCGCGAAGCCCACAGCCAAAAATCGCCGGAAAACATACAAGTGATAGAAAAAATCACACGAGAGATGAAACCAAAAAATCAATTTTTGAAACGCATAACCCGATTTTTGATGCCTGTTTCACGTGTGATGAAATCCATTTCATGTGTGATGAAATCAAA
>JAITSM010000195.1 GCA_031287815.1 Prevotellaceae bacterium | reverse complement strand
TTTCATTGTGTTGTTTAGTGAGTTATGATAAGTTGGGCACAAAGGTAAAAAAGTTTTTTGGATTATGCGAATTTTTTTTTACGCAGGCGAATTTTTAACGAATTTTAACACAGGAGGGGAAGGGTGAGGGGGGACGGGGGCGGAGTGAAGGGTGAAGGGCGCTGTCGCCGGAAACCTTCATTCTCAATTTTCAATTCTCCATTCTCCATTAAATAAGCCCGTAGGGCTTGCATTTTCATAACCCCATGCAAGTGGAGCGGAGCGTAACGCAGCATGGGGGCTACATGTCACTTCCTGCTTTTCGCGCGGAGCACAGGTTTTCCGCTATGCACGGACAGTGCTCCGCGCGAAAGGCAGTGGGGGCTTTTCCGCAGGCTGCGCTGCGCTTGCCTGCGGTTATGAATATTTCGCCCCTACAGGGCATTATTTAATGGAGAATGGAGAATTGGCTGGCGCCAGCGCAATTAGTCACATTAGCACATTAGTCACATTAGCATATTAGTCATATTAGCACATTCTCCATTCAAAAACTCCGTTTACAAAAATTTTGTACCTTTGCATCCTCTTTTACAGACGGGAGATTGAACTAAATTTAATATTATGAAAAAAATACTTTTTTTATTTTCCATGATGGTGGCGCTGGTGGCGGCAGCGAATGCACAGGCCGTTGATATTAAAAAAATAAAGGAAATGAATTTCTATGGCGTCGATTTTTCCTTAGCCTCCGCTCCCGACGTCGCGGAAAGCCCGGAGCTGTTTAAGAGCGGCATTACAAAAATTAACCACTTACTTTATCTCCAGGTAAAAAAATTCAACTTCCAAAGATACATGGGCAAAAGAATACTGGCTTACAATTTTGACGTTACCGATAATCGCAATGCCGATATTGACGCCCAGTTATTAACCTCAAGAACCGTCCGGGAAAAAATTTCGGAAGCCGAGATACAGGAAATCATTTCCTCGCTTTCCACCGAAAACGCCGGCGCGGCAGGATGCGTATTTATTGCGGAAACCCTGAGCAAAACTGCGCGCTCGGGAACATATTATGTCGTCTTTTTTGACGAATCCACCAAGCAAATTATTTATTCGAAAAGAGTCAAAGGGAAAGCCGGCGGGTTTGGCGTGAGAAACTACTGGGCTGCTTCCATCTTGAGTATTTTGAAAACATGGAATTGGAGATAGCATGATACACCTGGAACTGACGGCTAACAATATTTATGACATTCTTTTTCATGAAAAGAAATTGGAACTTTCCCCCGGCACATTGGCTAATGTAGCGCAGGGGTTTGCCTTTTTAGACCGTTTCTCAAAAGAAAAATTGATTTATGGCATCAACACCGGCTTCGGCCCTATGGCGCAATACCGGATTGACGACAAAAGCCTGAACGATTTACAGTATAATATCATCCGGAGCCATTGCACAGGCGCCGGCGCGCTGCTTCCCGACAGGTACATTAAAGCCATTATGCTGGCGCGGGTGGGCACCTTCCTGAGGGGGTATTCGGGTATTCATCCGTCGGTAATCGAGTTGCTCGCAGCCTTTATCAACAACGGCATTCATCCCTTAATATATGAACACGGCAGCGTGGGGGCGAGCGGCGACTTGGTGCAGCTGGCGCACGTTGCGCTGTGCCTTATCGGGGAAGGCGAGGTGCGCTATAAGGAAACAACCGTACCGACTCAACAGGTATTCGATGAACTGCGCCTGCAACCCGTCAAAATGTACGTACGCGAAGGCCTGGCCTTGTTGAACGGCACATCGGCGATGACCGGCATAGGGCTGGTTAATCTTTTTTATGCGCGAAAAATATTCGACTGGGCGATTATTTCTTCCGCTATGGTACATGAAATTGTCGCAGCCTTCGACGATTATTTTTCGGAAGAACTTAATGCGTCGAAAAAACACAAGGGACAGCAACAGGTGGCGGCGCAACTGCGGGCGGCCTTACGCCACGCCCCGCGTATCCGCAAACGCGAAGAGGCCTTTTATGGACACAAAATAGAAGATACGTACATTAAAGAAAAAGTACAGGAATACTATTCCATCCGTTGCGTGCCGCAGGTCTTGGGGCCTGTAGCCGACGCCATCGAAAACGCCGAAAAAATATTGATTGACGAAATCAATTCCGCCAGCGACAACCCCATTGTGGATATGAACGCCGGCAATGTATTCCACGGCGGGAATTTTCATGGCGACTACGTGTCGTTTGAAATGGATAAACTGAAAATTGCCATCACCAAATTAACCATGCTGGCGGAGCGGCAAATGAATTATTTGTTCCATGACCGCATCAATAACATTTTGCCGCCGTTCGGCAACTTGGGCGTCCGGGGGCTGAACTACGGCCTGCAGGCGGCGCAATTTACGGCGACCTCCACCACCGCCGAATCGCAAACCCTTTCCAATCCCATGTATGTACACAGTATTCCCTGCAACAACGACAACCAGGATATTGTAAGCATGGGCGCCAATGCGGCGCTGCTGGCCAAAACCGTCATCGAAAACGCCTACCAGGTTATGAGCATCCACCTGATGGCTATTGTACAGGCCGTCGATTATTTAAAAATACAACAACAGCTTTCCCCCCTCGCCACAGAAGTGTACAACGAAATACGCGCCTTCTTCCCGGTATTTACGGACGACACTACGAAACACAAGGACATTGCGCGAATAAACGACTATTTGAAAAGTAAAAATACGCAGCGCAACCGGCAGGGTTAAGCCTTGACAGCCGATTTATAAATCTTATACCCCAGTGCGGCGACCACAATACTCATCAGCGGGCTGATTAAATTGAAAAAGCAATAAGGCAAGTACGTAAAAGTAGATATACCAAGCATCGTTGATTGCGTCATCCCGCAAGTATTCCAAGGCACCAGCGGCGAAGTAACGGTTACCGCATCTTCGATGGTGCGGCTCAATAAACGGCTTTCAAAGCCTTTTTCACGGTAACTTTCTTTAAACATACTTCCCGTAAGAATAATCGCAATATACTGGTCGGCGGCGATAAGATTCAGCACCATGCCGGAACAAACGGTAGAAGCGACCATGCTCACGGTACGTTTCATCAGGCGCATGACAGCGGCCGTGATGCTTTGCAGCATGCCGCTGGCCGTCATAGCGCCGGAAAAAACCATCGCGCAAATAATTATCCACACGGTATTGAGCATCCCCGCCATGCCGCTGGTAGAAATCAAATCATTCAACGCCGCATTGCCGGCGTCGATATGCGTACTGCCGTAAAAAGTAATCAGCAGCCCCTTGCATTTGGACGCTATCCCCGCCGGCGATACCCCGCCGGCGATTTCATGCAACAAATGCGGCTGGACAACCAGCGCCACCAGCCCCGCCATCAGCGCCGACAAAAAGAGGGTGACAATAGCGGGAACTTTTTTTACAATCAAAAAAATCGTTGCCGCCGGAACGAGCAGCAACCACAAAGAAATAGTAAACCTTTCATCCAGCTTATCGATATACAGCGCCACGTCGCCGGCAGCTGCGGGCGCATGCACAAACCCCGCTACCGTGAAAATCGCCAGCGTAATCAACATCGACGGCACGGTCGTTATCATCATATAGCGGATATGCGTAAACAAAGGCGTATCGGTAGTGGAAGACGCCATCACCGTCGTATCCGACAACGGCGAAATCTTATCGCCGAAATAGGCGCCCGAAATAATAGCGCCAGCAATCCAGCCGGGCGAAAAGCCCTGCGCTTGCCCGATGCCCAGCAGGGCAATGCCGATAGTCGCAATAGTCGTCCACGACGAACCGGTAATCACCGACACAATGGAACAAATAATGCATGTCGACACCAGGTAAAAACTCGGGTGAATAATCTGAATCCCGTAATATATCAGCGTAGGGACGATTCCGCTAATCATCCAGCTTCCCGCCAGCGCGCCGATAATTAACAGTATCAATATCGCCGGCGAAATCCCGGCGATACTGGAGACAATCGTTTGCTCAATCGCCTCCCATTTGATTCTACAATGGAAGATGGCAATAGCGCAGCACACCGCCGCCGCGACCAGTAAAATAATCTGGCTGCCGCCGGACAACGTATTGCTGCCGAACAGGGAGATCGTTCCAAACAACAGCGCCACCAGTACCGCTACCGGTATCAACGATACGAACAGGGAAGGGGATTTTCCGGATTGTTTTTTCATTCTTTCCATTCTTTTGTTTAAAACAAAGATACGGATTTTTAATTAGGATGTATGAATTATGAATTATGAATTGGCTGACGCCAGCAACTTTCAACTTTCAATTCTCCATTAAGGAAGCCCCGAAGGGGCGAAATTTTCGTAACCCCATGCAAGTGCAGCGCAGCGGAACGCAGCATGGGGGCTATATGCACTCCCTGCCCCTCGCGCGGAGCACAGGTTTTCCGCTATGCACGGACAATGCGCCGCGCGAAAGGCAGTGGCGGCTTCTTCCGCAGGCTGCGCTGCGCTTGCCTGCGGTTATGAATATTTCGCCCCTTCGGGGCTTTTTTGAGTTAAGAACTAAAAGTTAAGAACTAAAAGTTAGCTGGCGCCAGCCAACTTTTAAC
>JAITSM010000136.1 GCA_031287815.1 Prevotellaceae bacterium | reverse complement strand
ACAGGTACGGACTGGTATGCAGACCCCGAGCACAAATGTCAACAACGCCCAAGCGGTGCACAAAATTGGGAAGCATACATAAAAGATAGCAGAGATAATGAATTATATCGAATTGTTTTGATGCCCGACGAACTTTGGTGGACAGCTGAAGAAATGAGATACGATGCTTCTACGACGTTTCAAAGTTACAAATGTCCGACTGGCGCACAGCGGACAATTTATAATCGCCCTGTTGTCGCATGTCCAGCAGGATGGATACTTCCATCAGTAGCTCAATTTACGTACATACACAATATGGCTAGCGAAATAGAGCTACTGGCTGCTAACACCTATGCTGTGTATGGTACAGGAATAGACCTCTACGGATTTTCGGTTATCCCGGATCCTGGTCGAGCTGACATTGACAATTTAATAATGCCTACCTCATGCATACACGATCTAAATGTGTATGCGGAAGTGTGGGACACAGAACAGGGCACGAGAATACATTGTATGCATCGTGACCCGCGAACCAAGCCGTGCTTCAATGTCTCAAGGAGTTGGAATCAAGTTCGCTGCCTCCGCCAACTGTGATTTTGATACAAATAATATAAATAGAAGCAAAAAATACTGTTTCCAAATAATGCCATAGCCTGCTATCATTAGGCTTTCATTGCGTAACTTAAAATTTGAAAAATGAAAAAAAAAGGGATTAAAATACGAACAGTTTATACCGCCCTGAGGCGGAAAAGAGGCGGCTAAGCGGCATTTATAGTCAACTAGAAATGAATTATAGTCAACTATGAATGGTTTATAGTCGACTAGAAACGAATTATAGTCGACTATG
This sequence comes from Prevotellaceae bacterium, assembly GCA_031287815.1. Lineage (GTDB taxonomy): Bacteria > Bacteroidota > Bacteroidia > Bacteroidales > UBA932 > JAIRKX01. Next base: position 3,391 of record JAITSM010000136.1, on the reverse strand, counting down.
AATGGCTCATAGTCGACTAGAAACGAATTATAGTCAACTATAAATGGTTTATAGTCGACTATAAATGAATAGAAGTATTCACCAAACAGGTTCAAGATGTATAAATTAAAAGCGAAAAGCTATGGCATCCCATTATGAATGGTTGCCTCGCAACCATACCCTCCTGTACCAACAGGCGGTGAACGTCGCAGGGACGCACGGCCGTGCGTCCCTGCATCGCAAATCACACATCTAATAAAAAAACGAAACAGGGACTGAATCCCTGTTTCGCCTTTAACCTAACCTAAAATTTAACCCATTAGAAAATATTTCTATTTTCGGGTACAAAGGTACGGCTACATTCTCAAGAAAACATTAAGCAGACATTAAATTGTCATTAAAATGTATTATTTTTCATTGCCGAAAACCAATGTGTCATTACCGAAATAATCAACTTTCACCGGTTGTTCTTTATTGATTTTGGCGGCAAGGATTTGTTTTGCCAGTTCATTCAGCAACTCGCGTTGCAGGACACGCTTTACCGGGCGGGCGCCGTAAGTGGGGTCATAGCTTTTCTCCGCCAGGTAATCCAACGCATAGTCCGACACTTCCAATTCTATGCCGTTGCCGGCTTTCAGCATTTTCCGGGCGTTTTCCAATTGCAGCTGGACGATGGCGCGCACGTCGTCTTTGGTCAGCGGGCTGAACATGATAATATCGTCGATGCGGTTGAGGAACTCCGGGCGAACGGTTTGCTTGAGCGTTTCCAGCACTTCGGTTTTGGTGCGTTCCAGCAGTTGTTCGCGGTTGGCGTCGTTGAGCTTTTCCATGTTTTCCTGAATCAGGTGCGAGCCGACGTTGGAGGTCATTATAATAATCGTATTCTTAAAATCGACCGTACGGCCTTTATTGTCGGTCAGGCGGCCGTCGTCGAGCACTTGCAGCAGGATGTTGAACACGTCGGAGTGCGCCTTTTCGATTTCATCCAGCAGCACCACCGAATAGGGCTTGTGGCGGACGGCTTCGGTCAGTTGCCCGCCTTCGTCGTAGCCCACATAGCCGGGAGGCGCGCCCACAAGGCGGCTCACCGAATGGCGTTCCTGGTATTCGCTCATGTCGATGCGCGTCATCAGGTTCTCGTCGTTGAACAGAAATTCCGCCAAAGCCTTTGCCAGCTCCGTCTTCCCGACGCCGGTCGTGCCCAAAAAGAGGAACGACCCGATAGGCCGTTTGGCGTCCTGCAATCCGGCGCGGCTGCGGCGCAAGGCATCGGACACGGCTTGTATGGCTTCTTCCTGCCCGACGACGCGCTTGTGCAAGTCGGTTTCCATATATACTAATTTCTCACGCTCGCTTTGCAACATCTTCAACACAGGTATGCCTGTCCATTTGGCCACCACTTCGGCAATGTCTTCCGAATCCACTTCTTCATCTACCAGTTCAAAATTACTTTCGGCTTTCAGTTTATTCAGCCGTTCGATTTCTTTTTCCGCTTCGACGATTTTCCCATAGCGGATTTCGGCTACTGCGCCGTAGTCGCCGCGCCGTTCGGCTTCTTCGGCTTTGAATTTTAATTCTTCTATCAGCTGTTTATTTTTTTGGATAGCGTCAATCAGGTCTTTTTCTTCCTGCCAGCGCGCCCGCTGGGCGTTGCGCTGTTCATTGATGTCGCTGATAATTTTCGAAAGCCCTTCCACTTTTTTGTCGTCGCCTTCGCGTTTGATTGCTTCGCGTTCAATCTCCAGCTGGCGCATCCTGCGGTCGAGTTCGTCGATAGCCTGCGGCACGGAGTTCATCTCCAAACGCAGGCGCGCCGCCGCTTCGTCGATCAGGTCGATTGCCTTGTCGGGCAGGAAACGCGAGGTGATATAGCGCGTCGAAAGCTCTACGGCGGCAATAATGGCGTCGTCTTTAATGCGCACCTTGTGGTGGTTTTCGTAGCGTTCCTTCAAGCCGCGCAGGATAGACACCGTGTCGGCCTGCGAAGGCTCGTCCACCATGACCGTCTGGAAACGGCGTTCCAGCGCTTTGTCTTTTTCAAAATATTTCTGGTATTCGTCCAGCGTGGTAGCGCCTACGGCGCGCAGTTCGCCGCGCGCCAACGCCGGTTTCAGGATGTTGGCGGCGTCCATCGCCCCTTCGCTTTTTCCCGCGCCTACCAGCGTATGTATTTCGTCGATAAATAAAATAATTTCGCCATTCCCCGACACTACTTCGCGCACCACCGCTTTCAGGCGTTCTTCAAACTCGCCTTTGTATTTCGCCCCGGCAATCAACGCCCCCATATCCAGCGAAAAAATTTGCTTGGTTTTCAAATTTTCCGGCACATCGCCTATGACGATACGGTGCGCCAAGCCTTCGGCAATAGCGGTTTTTCCCACGCCCGGCTCGCCGACCAGTATCGGGTTGTTTTTTGTGCGGCGGCTCAGGATTTGCAATACGCGGCGTATTTCATCGTCGCGCCCGATAACCGGGTCGAGCTTCCCGCTGCGCGCCTGCTCATTCAGGTTAATGGCATAGCGGTTGAGCGAATCGAACGTTTCTTCGGCCGACTGGCTGTTCACCTTCGCGCCCTTGCGCACGTGGGCAATAGCCGCTTTCAGGCCTTTTTCGTTCACGCCGTTATCTTTCATCAGCTGTGCCACATTGTCGTTATTCGCCAGCAATCCTAACAACAAATGTTCGGCCGACACAAACTGGTCGCCCATGCCGGTGGCGGCTTCCTGCGCCTTTTGCAGTGCGCGGCTGGCGTCGGCGGAAAGGTAAGGGTCGCCGCCCGACACTTTGCCGTAGCGCCCCACCAGCTCATTGACCTTTTCCGACAGCACTGGCGCCACCACGCCGAGTTTGCGCAACAACAGCCCCGTAATACCTTCGGAATCGTTGAGCATCACCCGCAGCAAATGCCCTGTGTCCACTGCCTGGTTGGAATTGTTTTGTGCTAAGGCGACAGCCTCCTGCACGGTTTCCTGCGCTTTTATCGTATAATTATTCAAGTTCATAATCCTTCTCCTTTTCTTCCCCGAAAGTTACAAATTCTTTGCCAAACCGAAAAAAATGACAAAATGTCTTTTTAATGGAGAATGGAGGGTGAAGAGTGAGGGGTGAAGAGTGAAGGGTGAAGAGTGAAGGGTGAAGCGTTCCGGCGCAAGCCAATTCTCCATTCTCCATTTTCAATTCTCCATTAAAAAAGCGCCCTTCTCCATTATCCCCCCTTCCTTTTTCCGCCAAAAAGAACAGAATTTCAAAAATTTTTATTTATTTTTGCCTGAATATCAAATATTATTTGTAAATTTGCACCCGATCCCCGTTTTGACTTACTCAGTCAAAACGCTCTCCCTCGTCCCTCATTCCCAGCAATCTATTTTTTGCGTTTTTTACGTAGGATTTACGTATTTATTAGCCTCCAGGA
>JAITSM010000135.1 GCA_031287815.1 Prevotellaceae bacterium | reverse complement strand
GCATTGGCAATCGCACCGTTCCCGCCGGTAATAGTGGCGGAAACCGTCGCGGTAGAAAAAGAGTTTGCCGGCGTCGTACCGGTAACGGTACAAAAATCTACCCACACCCACACGCGGTTATTGACAGGCGCAGCAGGCGTATTTGTCCATTCTACTTTGAAGGTTACTTTTCCGCTGGCGTAATCCGTAGAAAGCGGCGTTACCTTTACGGTAGCGCTTGCCGCTACGTTTGCAAGCATTGCAAAAAGAAAGAAAATTGCTTTCATAATAATATATTTAAAGTTTATAGTTCCCTATTTAAGGTTGCTGGCGTCAGCCAACTTTTAACTTTTAGTTTTTAACTTTTAACTTTTAACTTCCTTCCGGCTCTTGGGATTGTTTTGCACTTTTCCAAACACAAACTATTTTTCAAAACAATCCCATTTGCCGCAAGTTTTTTACATCTAGGCAACTTTTATTTTGTTAGTCTTGTTTCGGGATTTCTCTGTTTAGAGAGACATATTGGGGGTAAAATGCGAAACGTGAACTTTGTTTATGATTTTTGAGGTTCTGGAATACCTTGATACTAATAAGCAAAAATTCACGTTTCATTGTGGATATTCACTTTTATTAAGTATCAAATGTTGAAATTTTCCAGATTCCAAAAATCAAATAAAAGCACCCAAAATGTAAAAGAGCATAATGTCGGGTGCAAAGGTAGAAAGAATTTTGGAAATAGCAAATTAATGGAGAAGGGAGAATTGAGAATGTCTTTTGAGGCGCAAGCTAATTCTCCATTCTCAATTAAATTCGTATTTTTGTCCCGATTTTCAAGGAGGGCAGATGACGGTTTTAGGTATAGAGAGTTCTTGCGACGACACGTCGGCGGCGGTTATCCGCGACGGGGTGCTGTTGTCGAATGTGCTGGCGGGACAGGAGGTACACCGGCAGTATGGCGGCGTTGTTCCCGAACTGGCTTCGCGGGCGCATCAGCAAAATATTATTCCTGTAACCCACCGCGCACTGGCGGCGGCAGGGCTGTCGCCGCACGGCATCGACGCTATCGCGTTTACGCGGGGCCCCGGATTGATGGGGTCGCTGCTGGTGGGCGCGTCGTTTGCCAAAGGGCTGTCGCTGGCTACCGGCGCGCCGCTGGTGGAAGTAAACCACCTTCAGGGGCATATCCTGTCACACTTCATAGACGTGCCCGAAAAAAAACTGCCGCATCCGGCGTTTCCGTTCCTTTGCCTGCTGGCGTCGGGCGGGCATTCGCAGTTAATCGTCGTAAGAAGCTTCACGGCGTTTGAAATTCTCGGGCAGACCATCGACGACGCCGCCGGGGAAGCGTTTGACAAATGCGCCAAAGTCATGGGGCTCCCGTATCCCGGCGGCCCGGTCATTGACCGGCTGGCGGCGGAGGGCGACCCGCAGGCCTTCCGCTTTGCCCGCCCGCAGGCCGGCGGGCTGGATTACAGTTTCAGCGGATTGAAAACCTCGTTCCTTTATTTCCTGCGCGACCGGCTTGCCCAACAGCCCGATTTCATCACCCGGCATACCAACGACCTCTGCGCGTCGCTGCAATATACGATTATCGACATCCTGATGCGCAACCTGGTGAAGGCTGCCGGGCAAACCGGCATCCGCGAAATTGCTGTGGCGGGAGGGGTTTCCGCCAACTCCGGGCTGCGCCGCCGCCTGCTCGAAGAAGGGGCGCGCCGCAACTGGAACGTCTACCTGCCCGAACTGCGTTTCACCACCGACAACGCCGCCATGATTGCCATCACCGGCTACTACCTCTTTCTAATGGAGAATGGAGAATAGAAAATGTCTCTTGAGGCGCAAGCTAATTCTCAATTTTCCATTCTCAATTAAAAATACTATCTTTGTACGCTAAATACTTTTAACAGATGAAAAAAACACATTTACTTCTACTTTTACCGGCTTTGACGGCCTTGTGGGTTGCCCGGCTGGACGCCCAACCGGATAAAAGGGCTTTGCGCGGCGTATGGATTGCCACCGTCGCCAATATCGACTGGCCTACCCAACCCGGACTGCCGGTTGAACAGCAACAGGCGGAAATGATAGCCTTGCTGGACAAGGTGAAATCCTTCCACATGAATACCGTCGTCTTGCAGGTGCGCCCCACTGCCGATGCGTTCTACAACTCCGCTCTGGAGCCGTCGAGCCACTGGCTGGCCGGCGAACAGGGCGCCGAAATGGGCTATGACCCCCTACAGTTCGTCATTGAAGAATGCCATAAACGCGGGCTCTACATCCATGCCTGGCTCAACCCCTACAGGGTGAATAACGATACGGCGAAATATAATAAATATGCCGATAGCCACATTATCCGCGAACATCCCGAATGGGTGGTTACGTACGGACAGGAGCAGTATTTTAATCCCGGGCTGGACGAAGTGCGGGAATTCACCTGCAGGGTAGTGAAAGACCTCGTTACGCGCTACGATATTGACGCCATCCACATGGACGACTATTTTTATCCCTATAAAATCGCAGGACAGGAATTTCCCGATTCCCTCGCCTTCGCGGAACATCCGCGCGGGTTTACCGACAGGGACGACTGGCGGCGCGATAACGTCAACCGCATTATCCGGGAAATTAACGAAACCGTTAAATCCGTAAAACCCTGGGTAGAATTCGGCATCTCGCCGTTTGCCATCTGGCGGAACAGGGCGGAAGACCCGCGCGGGTCGGACACGAAAGGCGGAACCACCAACTACGACGGCCTCTATGCCGATATATTGCGCTGGCAGGAACAGGGATGGATAGACTACGTCTTGCCCCAGCTCTACTTTAACATCGGCTACCCCATAGCCGACTACGCCGTGCTGGCCGACTGGTGGTCGAAATACAACTATGGGGCGACCGTATATGCCGGGCTGGCGCCCTACAGGGTGTCGAAAAGGGAGGCGCAAAAGGAATGGCACAGCCAGAAGGAACTACTCCGGCAAATCCGCCGGAACCGCAAAGACCCGAACTTAAAGGGAGAAATATACTTCAGTGCAAAATCCCTCTTCCGTAACCCGAATGTAGATTTGGAAAAACGGCTGTCCAAAAAGGAATACCGGGCATGGAGCATTGCACCCGAGAATAACCGTATCGCCCGCCTGGAGCCGGAAAGCCCTTTGGAAGCTGTGCTGCAAGTGGCGAACGGACAGGCCGTGCGCCTGCAGTGGAAGCGGGGACGAAATGCCAAACGGTTTGTGGTATATAAATTCAAGAAAAACCAACCGGTAAATTTGGATAATCCGGCCGCCATCGTAGCGGTAACCGGTTTAACGGAAATAACCCTGCCCTGCACCCCCCGCGACCTGAAAAAATACCGCTTCGGCGTCACCGCCCTCAGCCCGTCCCACACAGAAAGCGCTATCATCTTTTTTTAATTGAAAATTGAAAATTAGCTGACCCCAGTAACCTTAAACCTTAAGCCTTAAACTTGAAACCCCATGCCTGTCATCGGAATTGATTTGGGAGGAACGAAAATTACCGGCGCGGTTTTCAGCCGCGAGGGAGAGATCCTCTACAAGCAATCCGCCCTGCTGGAGCAACGACAGGGGAAGGAAGTCGGCGAACTGGTACGGGCGATTATTTCCAAATGCAGTAGGCAGTCGGCAGTTGCAGTAGGCAGTAGACAGTCAGATGACAGCGGTTATAGTAACTCCGGCGCCAGCCCACTGCCAACTGAAAACTGCCCACTGCCTACTGCCATCGGCGTCTGCGTTCCCGGCATAGCCAACAGTAAGACCGGCAAAGTATGGGCGCCGAACATCGCCGGCTGGGAAGACTATCCGTTACAACAGGAACTGGAAGCCTCCTTCCCCGCCGCGAAAATAAACATCGCCAGCGACCGCACCTGCTACATCCTCGGCGAATGCTGGAAAGGAGCGGCGCAGGGATGCAGCAATGCCCTCTTTATCGCCGTAGGCACCGGCATCGGCCTGGGCATCCTCGCAGACGGGCGGGTGCTTCACGGACATGGAGACATCGTCGGCGCTACCGGATGGATGGCGCTGGAATCGCCCTACAGGGAAGAATACAAACGCTACGGCTGCTTTGAAAGCCACGCCTCAGGAAACGGCATTGCCCGGCAGGCACAAAAAATACTCGAAGAAGGCCACCTCTTCAAGGATAGCCCCCTTTACCATAAAACCCCCGCATCCATTACAACACAGGAACTGTTTGAATACTATGCACAGAACGACCCCCTGGCGATGCATGTCCTCGACAGGGCGATCACCCTCTGGGGCATGGCAGCGGCGAACTTGACCAGCCTCTTCAACCCCGAAAAAATCATCTGGGGCGGCGGCGTTTTCGGCCCCGCGGCTGTTTTTTTAGCACGTATTTACCACGAAGCATGCCGCTGGGCGCAGCCGCTCGCTATCCGCCAGGTCTCCTTCGAACCCTCCCGCCTCTGCGGCAACGCAGGACTCTTCGGAGCAGGCTCTTTGGGAAGTATGAGGTAGGAGGTAGGAGGTCTAAAGCCTGAAGCCTGAAGCGAGACGACTAAAGCCTGAAGCGAGACGATTAAAGCCTGAAGCGAGACGATTAAAGCCTGAAGCGAGATGATTAAAGCCTGAAGCGAGACGATTAAAGAGTTAAGAACTAAGAACTAAGAACTAAGAATTATGAATTATGAGGTGGCTGGCGCCAGCGCTCTTCACCCTTCACTCATCATAACTCATAACTCATAACTCAAAAAACTACATTAACTACATAAAAAAATGAAAAAACACTTATTATTATTACTGACGCTTGCTGCCCTTCCGGTAGCTTGCGACAAGACCGGCAAGGTGGAAGAAATCATCGTGTCGGTGCAGGTCAACACGCCAGCTGGCGTTACTCCCCCCGCCGCCTATGAGGTGGAATTTATCAACTACAACGACAAATCCAAAGTAGAGAAAACCACCGATGCGGACGGCCGCGTGAGCGCTTCCCTTCTTCCCGGCGTCTACACCATCTCCGTCAGCGCCGAAGTGTTCGAACAGGGCTTCTCGGTTATCTACAGCGGCTCGCTGGTGAACGAAAACATCGTAACCGACGGGGCGTCGTACAGCATCACCGTGCAGGCGGCCAAATCCGGCACGCTGGTGTTCAAGGAAATTTATTACACCGGCAGCCGCACCCCGAGCGGTTCAACCTATTTCCGCGACCAGTTCTACGAAATTTACAACAACAGCGAAACGGTGGTGTACGCCGACGGCCTGTGCATCGGGTCGCTGTACACCAACGTCGCCTCCGCCAACCAGCCGACCTGGGACAGGGAAAATGCGGGGGACTACGTCTACTACCAATGGCTATGGCAAATTCCGGGCAACGGAACCCAGTATCCGATACAGCCCGGCGAGTCCATTATCGTCAGCCAGTATGCCACCAACCACCAGACGGAAGATAAAAACCCGACCTCCCCGGTCAACCTGCTGTCCAGCGAATTTGAAGGCTATATTGCCAACAGCACCCAGCATACCGACATGCCGGCGGTTAACCTGGAGCTTAAATACAGGGCTGCCAGCTTTGCACTAATGCAATTCTGGCTGCAAACCGTCAACGGCCCCGCCATAGCCATCTTTTTCCCGGCGGAGGATACGAACTTGACGGAACTCACCACGCAGGTCGGCTCCACAGCGCAAGGCGTGGCTATTCCCATCCGCTTAATACTGGATGCGGTGGAAACCGTCGCCAATGAAACGCAAATACAGCTCAAACGCATCCCCACCGTACTCGATGCCGGCGCCACCTACGTCAGCGAGACCTACAACAGCAAAAGCGTTGCCCGGAAAGTGAAAGAAACCAAACCCGACGGCCGGATTATTTACCAGGACACCAACAATTCGACCAACGACTTTGAAGTGCAGGACACCCCCGAAATCCGCCGCAACGGCGCTAAAAAACCGGCGTGGAACAGTTGGGGGAGTTAAGAACTAAAAGTTAAAAGTTAAAAGTTAAAAGTTGGCTGGCGCCTTTTTGAGTTAAAAGTTAAAAACTAAAAGTTAGCTGGCGCCAGCACTTTTAACTTTTAGTTCTTAACTCTTAACTCATAACTCTTAACTCAAAAAACTACTAATATGAAAACACTCCCCATTCTCCTTACTTGCTTCCTGTGCGTCCGGGCGGCGGCGCAGCCTGTGGACGCTTATAGCGGTATGGAGATGAATGACGCCCGCGCCCTGTGGTTCCATACTTCCAATGCGGCGGGAATGGCGATAACCCCTTTGCGCAACTACAATATCCTCTCCGCCCGGTACGAAAAGGCGTCGGGCGCCTACAAACGCCCGCAGGAAGGCGACGGCAACGGCACGATGAGCTTTAATACCAATGGCGCATTGCAGCTGGGGCGGTTTTTCCTCTGGGGCGATTTCACCTTTGCCGACAACCATGTTACCGGCGCGACGTACAACACCAACCGCTACGACCCCCTGTCCCCCGCCATGCCCTACTATGTTGCCGACCCCAACAAGAGCGACTGGAAAAGGCAATACTACGACATGGCCTTAAAGGTAGCCCTCCCCCTCCGGGAAGGGCGCCTGGCGGCGGGCGTCGAAGTGCACTATTCCACCAAAAGGGCGGCAAAGCAATTAGACCCCCGCGCCACCGTACATGCCTACGAAATTAGCGTCCAGCCCTCGATAGTGGTGAAAATAACCCCCCGCCACCATGCCGGCCTCAGCTTGTGGTACCAGAACGCTTTCGACCGGAATTCCTTTACCAACAGCCTCACGTACCACAGCGAATCCATATATATTATGAAAGGGCTGGGGAACTACTCGCCCGGCGTAGTGGGCGGCACGGGCGGCATAGGCGTTTTCTACTATCCCGGCAGCCAGTACGGCGGCGGGCTGCAATACGGCCTTTCCGCCAACGACAAAGCCCTCCTGCTGGATATTACCTGCGCAAAAGAAAAAACCGAAGCCCTGGAAACCCCCACCAAACCCCGCCGGAGAGGAACAGCCGGGAATACCGCCATCGCCGCCAAACTCCAGCTGATCCGGAACGGAAACCATACCCACAAAATCACGGCGGAAGCCTTCCGCTCCGCTACCGACGGCATTGAATATGTCCAGGAATACGACAGCCGCTATGAAGTCAACCAATGGATCACGGTGGCGGAATATGTGAAAAGCACGTACAAATTATTCTCGGCGTCCCTGCGCTACGACCTGTTTACCGGCGCCCTCCACGACTATTCATGGAAAGCCGGACTGAAAACCATCTACGCCAACCGGCAGGACGAATACCTGGCGCCCCGCTCCGTCTTCCATGCCCAAAACAGCTACACCGAAGTCTCGGCGGCGAAAAACCTCCCGCTCGGCGCAGCCTCCCGCCTCCTCCTCGGAGGACATGCCGGCTACAACGTGAATCTGGGCGGGGAATACCGCTATACCGGAACCGACGCCACGACGCTGCCCGTTACCGACTTTTACGCCCAAGAGCTGGACTATTTCACCACCCATTACGCCACCATCGGCGGCAGCATCCACTGGTCATTGCTCCTGAAATCCCCCTCCTCCATCAACCTGCACCTGTCCGGAGAATGGATAAAACCCGCCACCTCTTCCTCCGGCCGCCTCTTCCTTAAAGCGGAGGCAGCGTTTATTTTTTAATGTGGCTAATTTCTTAATGTGCTAATGTGACTAATTTTTTTAATGGGTTTAATGACTCCGGCGCCAGCCCAATTAGTCACATTAGCACATTAGCCACATTAGCACATTCTCCATTAAATTTACTATCTTTGCGTCCGTATGGAAATTTACAATACGCTTACCCGAAAAAAAGAAACGTTTGAACCGCTGCATCCGCCGCATGTGGGGATGTATGTATGCGGCCCTACGGTGTATGGCGACCCGCACCTGGGGCATGCCCGCTCGGCGGTGTCGTTCGATATCCTGTACCGCTACTTGCAGCACAAGGGCTACAAAGTGCGCTATGTGCGCAATATTACCGACGTAGGGCACCTGGAAAATGACGCCGACGCAGGCGAAGACAAGCTGGCGAAAAAAGCGCGGCTCGAACGGCTGGAGCCGATGGAAGTGGCGAAATACTATACCGACCGCTACCACGATATGATGGATGCGCTGAATGTGCGCCGTCCCGGTATCGAGCCCAACGCTTCGGGGCATATTATGGAACAAATCGACATGGTGCAACAAATCCTCGATGCGGGATATGCGTATGTGGCGAACGGCTCCGTATATTTTGACGTGGTGAAATACAACCGGCAGTACCATTACGGCGTGCTCTCGGGACGGGTGGTGGACGAATTGCTCTCCGCCACGCGCGACAACCTCGAAGGACAGGAAGAAAAACGCCACAGCGTGGATTTCGCCCTCTGGAAAAAAGCGCAACCCGAACACATCATGCGCTGGAAGTCGCCATGGAGCGAAGGCTTCCCGGGCTGGCACCTCGAATGCTCCGCTATGGGGCGCAAATATCTGGGCGAACAGTTCGACATACACGGCGGCGGCATGGATTTACTTTTCCCGCACCACGAGTCGGAAATAGCGCAGTCGGAAATAGCCAACAACTGCCGCCCCTGCCGCTACTGGATGCACAATAATATGATTACCGTCAATGGGCAAAAAATGGGAAAGTCGCTGGGCAATTCCATTATGCTCGAAGAATTTTTCACCGGCCGCCACCCGCTGCTGGCGCAAGCCTACACGCCCATGTCGGTGCGGTTTTTCATCCTGCAAGCGCATTACCGCAGTACGCTCGACTTCAGTAACGACGCCCTGCAAGCGGCGGAAAAAGGCTTGCGGCGGCTGTTCGATGCCTCCAGCGCCTTAGCAAAATTACCCCTCCCGGAAACGGCTGCCAACGCCGCCGAAGTGGACGGAATAACGAAAAAAATCTACGAAGCCTTAGACGACGACCTCAACACGCCGGTAGCCATTGCCCATTTATTCGACGCCGCACGGCTGATTAACGCCGCCAACGACGGAAAAGCGCAGCTGGGAAAAGCCGCCGTAACGCAACTGCGGCAACTGTTCGACGACATTGTTTCCGGCGTACTCGGCCTGCGTGACGACCGGCAGGGCGCAGGAAATGCCGCCCTCCTCGACGGGCTGGTCAAAATGATTCTGGAGCTGCGCCAAACCGCGAAATCCAACAAAGATTTCGCCGCCAGCGACCGCCTTCGCGACGAACTGGCGAAACTCGGCGTGGCGGTGAAAGATACGAAGGAAGGCAGCAGTTACAGTTTGCAGTAGGCGGCTGTTACGCTATGTGAGGTATTCCATGTAATTATCGCGGTTTACCACGTGAAACTCGTGGTGCGGGTAAGTGCCGGCAAATACTGCCGGGATTTTGGGGCGGCGTTTTTCATTCCATTTGATTTCAAAAGCGGTCAGTAAGCCGTCGGCTTCTTCTATCAAATCGATTTCCTGTTGCTGGAAAGTGCGCCAGAAATAATTTTTCGCGAAGTAACGGCGATAGTGGTTGGCTTTCATCCGTTCGGAAACAAAATAATTTTCCCATAAAAAGCCGGCGTCCTGCCGCAAATTCAGCGGCGCAAAATTTTGAATAATGGCATTGCGTATACCATTATCGTAAAAATATATTTTTTTCCCTTTTTTTATTTCATTGCGATGATTCCGGCTAAAAGCCTGTCGCCGGAAAATGACAAAACATTTTTCCAGCAAATCGATGTAACGTTCCACCGTTTCTGCTGTCGCCCCGATGGTTTGCGCTAGTTCATGGTAGGAAATTTCGCGCCCCAGCTGCAATGCCAGCGCCACCAGCAATTGTTCCAAATGCACCGGCTTCCGGAGGTTGCTTAACGCCAGGATATCCTTGTACAAATAGCTGTCCGACAAGTTTAGCAAACATTCTTTTTCCTCGCCCGGAAAATTGATAACGTCGGGATACGTGCCATAAATCAGCCGGGTTTCCAGCGATTGTTTTTCCACCAGTGCATTTGTAGCGGTAGCCAGTTCCTTTACAGAAAACGGATAAAGGTGATAGGCGAATTTGCGCCCCGTCAGCGGCTCATTCACTTCGTCCGCCAGTTCCAGCGACGACGAACCGGTAACCAGTAGCTGTACGGACGGAAACGAATCGGCAAGCAGTTTCAAAACCAAGCCCACATTATTCACCCGTTGCGCCTCGTCCACCACAATGAGTTTATAATTGCCGGCAATCGTTCGCAAATCCTGTAAATTTGCATCGCCCAGCAACGCCCGCACTTCCGGCTCGTCGCAATTCAACGACAATATCGGCTGCGGCTGCCGGTCTATAATCTGTTTCAACAGGGTGGTTTTGCCTACTTGGCGCGGGCCGGTCAGGACGATAACCTTTCCTTTGAACAATTTTTGCTCCACTACCGTTTGAAGTTCCCGCGTAATCATTTGCTCATTTTTTTGCAAAAGTATAAAAAATCCCCGATATACCTGAAAAATTCCCTATAATTTTCCGATTATACCTGAAAAATTTTATGTAATTTTTCAGATAGGAGGGGCGGGCGGTTATTCAGCCGTGCGCCCTTCAATCCATGCAACGATTTCTTCATCGGTCGGGAGGGTGCGCGGGGCAAGGGATTTGACCCATTGGCCGTTTTCGTCAATCAAGAATTTGTGGAAATTCCATTGCACTTCGGCGTCTTCGCGCCCGTTCGCCGCCTTTGACGTCAGCCATTGGTAGAGCGGGGCGATGTCGTCGCCCTGTACCGATATTTTCGCCATCATCGGGAAAGTAACGCCATAGCCGGCGGTGCAAAATTCCTTTATTTCTTCGTTCGTGCCCGGCTCCTGCCCGCCGAAATTATTGGCGGGAAATGCGATGACCGTAAAATTACGGTCTTTGTGTTTTTCATACAGGGCTTGCAGTTGTTCGTATTGCGGCGTTAGCCCGCACTTCGATGCTACGTTTACGACCAGCGTTTTTTTGCCTTTTAATTGCGACAGGGCGAAATCGCCGCCATCGATAGTTTTGACCGTATAGCTGTAAAAGCCGGTATCCGGCGCGCCGCAAGCCCACAGGGTGGCGACAAAGAAAAGAAGGGAGAATTTTTTCATGATTTTGTGTTTTATTTCGTGCAAAGATACGGTTTTTAAAATAGAAATTAAAAATTAGCCCTTAAGCATCCGCCGTTCGCATAAACGGTTAGTTCGAATAGGCGCGGCTATAGAATATTTTTTGCAAAAAAAATTTTCTTAAAGCAAAAAATTGTTTCTATATTTGTGGTCGGCGGCAGGCAATGCCCTGCCTGCTTCCGTTCTTTACATAGCGTGTAGCAATAATGTTTATTTTTATTCCACATTTTAGAATTCTCGAAAATTTTTAATACAATCGGAATAATGTGAAACCAAACATGTAAAGAAGTGGTCTTCGCTTATGCGGTTGCAGGTTTTTTGAGAACCTGTGGACGTTATAAGCGATGGCCGCGTTTCTTTTTGGGGCTATCCTTTCAACGATAAAAGGAAAAATAAGCGAAGAAATCCAAACGCGAATAATAGGAACAAGCGGACGGGAAAAGTTCCGGACAACCCGGAACGTCCACTCTGCCGCCGAAAACTATTAAAATCGGCAGAGAACAAAATATACCGGCAGGAAATTGTTTTAAACGCAATAATTATAAATCCGCTCTTTGAAATACCTCTTTCCCCAGCCCGCAAGGCGGGGAGGCGGTATGAAAGGGCAAAAAAACTATTAGTTCCCATGAAAAAAACTGTACTATTCTCTTTAGCCATGTTGTTCAACATCGCTATAACCGCGCAAAGCAGCGTAACGATTACCCCGCTGCGCGTTAATTATTCCGCTACGCCGCCGACGGTTACTTTCGGCATATCCTGGCCGGCCAATTCTCGCGGCACAATTAACGGGCAACGCCACGACAGCAAGGTCTGGCTGTGGGTAAACTACAGGCCGGCCAGCGCCGGACAAACGGCTACGGACGGCGACTGGCAACGCGCCTTAGTGTCCAATCCTTCTGCAGGGACGGTTGCTGCGGGCAACAAAGGGTTTTGGCTGCAGGGCGCCAGCGGCTCCTATGCCGCCACTCTTACCGTCGCCCTGAGTAATGTATCCGAAAAATTCAACTGGTGCGCCTACGTCAGCGACAACCCGCCCAATGCCAGGATTCTCCCCGCCGGCGGCTACCAGCTGTATGGTACGCCGCCGTTTATTGTCGACGGCGTGGCGCTCGGGGCGGGCGTTACGACGTACAATGCCGGTAAGTGTATAAAGACTATTACGGATGCGACGGACAATCCGGGAGGTTATGTGCCGCTGGCGCCGGTCGTTTCGACAACCAGCCCGCCCGCCCGGTGCGGCGCCGGCGCGGTAAAACTCACCGCCACCGCCTCCGGCGGCACCACCACCGCCATGACCTACTCCTGGATAGTGGGCGGCGGAAAGGAACAAAAAACCACTATCGGAACCTATTCGACGCCCTCCATGCCTGTCGGCTCGACGACTTACAGCGTGACCCTCCGGAACGCCAATAACTGCGCCAGCTCCGCACAAACCGGCACGATTACCGTAACCGGCATTCCCACCCTCTCCGTAAGCGCCAGCCCAAGTACGGCGTGCACAGGAGCGCCGGTAAAATTCACCGCCACCGTCGCTAGCGGCGCCACTACCGCCATGACCTACACCTGGAATATCGCCGGCGTTTCGACCACCACTACGGCCAACACCTACAGCAAAACCTTCGCCGCCGTCGGCAACAACACTTACAGCGCAAGCGTAAAGAACGCGAATGGCTGCACAAGCGCCGCCACAGAGGCAAAAACAATAACGGTAAATGCCGGGCAGGAAATTTCCGGCGCGAACAATCCGGTTATTTGCGCAGGGGAAACAGCGGCGCTGACCGTTACGGGAGGCAGCGGTACGTATAGCTGGGTGGTCGGAAATGCGGCGGCGGTAACCACCACCACCGGCAGTTATACCACCCCCGCGATTCAAACCACCACCACCTACACCGTAACCTTGAAATATCCCGACAACTGCTCCTCACCGGCAGCTACCGGGACCATTACGGTAGACAACGCTCCCGCAGCAACGCCCACCATCACCGGCGCGGCTGCCGCAGGCTGCCCCTCAAGTATGGCGACGTATACCCTGACTTCCGGCGGCGGCGACGGGTTGGCTTACCAGTGGCTGCGCGACGGAAATGTCCTTTCCGGCGCCACCAGCACCGTTTTGACCAGCCACCTCTCCGGCAGTTTTACCTGCGCCGTAAAAAGCGTTAATGGGGGCTGTACCGCCATTTCCAACCAAAAGGTGGCATACGATGTTACCTGCGGAGAGCCTTCCTGCACTAATTGCAGCCATGACCCCAAGTGGAATGCCTGTTGTGTGGCTGCCGCCAGCGAGGCGGAGGCGCGAGCGGAGTTTGAAGCGCGTCTCAGCAGGACGTATTGCTGGTTTAATATTCTAAACCTCTATCGTTCCGACCCGAATGACCCCAACAACAATGGCTGGGGAATCTATTTCGAGTGGTGCAAAGAGGTATGGCAATACCGGAAGGTGGTAAAGTAATCTTTTTTAATGAAGAATGGAGAATGCCCTTCGGGCGGGGAAAGGGATGAAGGGGATGAATGCTGGCGCCAGCCAATTCTCGATTTTCCATTCTCCATTAAAAATGCCCCGAAGGGGCGGAATATTCATAACCGCAGGCCAGCGCAGCCTGCGGAAGAAGCCCCGCCCTGCCTTTCGCGCGGCGCACTGTCCGTGCATAGCGGAAAACGTGTGCTCCGCGCGAAAAGCAGGGAAGTCCTTAGCTCCCCATGCTGCGTTCCGCTCCACTTGCATGGGGTTATGAAAATGCAAGCCCTGCGGGCTTATTCAATTGAGAATGGAGAATTAGCTTGCGCCTCAAAAGACATTCTCCACTCTCCATTCTCCATTCTCCATTATTTCCCCCCTTCCTTTTTCCGCCAAAAAGAACAGAATTTTTAAAATTTTTATTTATTTTTGCCTGAATATCAAATATTATTTGTAAATTTGCACCCGGTCTCCGTTTTGACTTACTCAGTCAAAACGCTCTCCTTCGTTTCTCATTTCCAGTAACATATTTTTTGCGTTTTTTACGTAGGACTTACGTATTTATTAGCCTCCAGGA
>JAITSM010000112.1 GCA_031287815.1 Prevotellaceae bacterium | reverse complement strand
TTGTGTTGTTTAGTGAGTTATGATAAGTTGGGCACAAAGGTAAAAAAGTTTTTTGGATTATGCGAATTTTTTTTTAAGCAGGCGAATTTTTAACGAATTTTAACACAGGAGGGGAAGGGGGAGGGGTGAAGGGTGGCTGGCGCTGGAAACCTTCATTCTCAATTTTCAATTCTCCATTCTCAATTAAAAAAAAAACCGTCATTGCGAGGAGGAACGACGAAGCAATTCAGAAAACTTACTTCGCTACGCTTTCCGCTGGATTGCTTCGCTTCGCTCGCAATGACGGCGGCTGGCGCAAGCTATCTCATACTTCATAATTCATACCTCATACTTCACCCCTTCCTCCTTTCCCCCTTCAAAAAAAAGTTTTCCTATCTTTGCAGCCGATATAATCGGTGTGCGATTCTATCGCTCCGGCGCAGGCTGGAGAGGAAAGTCCGGGCAATACAGAGCGCCGCACTGTGTAAATCACAGGTAGCCGTAAGGTTAGGGACAGCGTAACAGAAAATAACCGCCGCGCTCCGGCGCGGTAAGGGTGAAAAGGCGAGGTAAGAGCTCGCCGGCGGCAGCAGCAATGTTGCCGGCCGTACGCACCGGCGGGTTGCAAGGCCATGTACACCGGCGACAACAGGGCTGCTCGCCCGATGCCGGGGGGTAGGCCGCGTAGATAAATGATAGAACCCGACAGAACCCGGCTTATACGCACACCGGTTTTTTTTATGTATGGGGGGAGTAGTTGGCGCCGGAGGTATCCTCCTTAATTACTCACAATAGGGTATGTTCCAAAACGATTTTCGCGCCGATAGCAATGAGGATAATGCCGCCGAGCAGTTCGGCGCGCGCGCCGATGCGCTTGCCCAGCGCGCTGCCACCCCGCAACCCGGCTATGGCGACGGCGGCGGTAATCAAAAACACCAGCGCGCTTTCCGTCAACAGCCCGGAGAGCGGCAAATGGAGCAACGCCAAACTCACGCCCACCGCCATAGCGTCAATGCTGGTGGCCAAAGCCACGATAAGCAATACGCGCCCATTTTGTAAATTGGTTTTGTGCTCCGTTGTTTTTTCAAAACTTTCCCGCACCATTTTCCCGCCGATGAATGCCAGCAAAGCAAAGGCTATCCAATGGTCGAATGCCGCAATATAAGCGCTTACCGATACGCCCAACCACCATCCGGCAACGAGCAGGAGGGTTTGCGCCAATGCCAGTACCGTTGCGATTTTTATTCTGCATCCCAGCGTATATTTAACGCCGATCCCACCGGACAGCGATACGGCAAATGTGTCGAAACACAAGCCCAGCGCTAATAAAAATAAGGAAAGTAGAGACATTTTTTTTAGTAGTTAGAGGAGTTAGGGTAGAATCTTTAAATATTTTCTCCTGAGGCGAGGAGTTCTTTGGCATTGTCAATGGCGGCTTGCGTGATGTTCTGCCCGCTCAGCATTTTTGCAATTTCCATTACGCGTTCGCCGGCAGGGAGCAATTTCATCCGTGTAACGGTAGCGCCTGCGGCGTCCCATTCCTTGTAGACGACAAAATGCGCATTCCCTTTGCTGGCTATCTGCGGCAGGTGCGTGATATTGATGACCTGCATGTTTTTCGACAATCCGTAAATAATCGAACCCATTTTATCCGCCACTTCGCCGGAAACGCCGGTATCAATTTCGTCGAAAATAATGGTAGGCAATCCGGAACTCTTTACCAGCAGCGATTTCAGGCACAGCATCAACCGCGATATTTCACCGCCCGACGCTACGCGCGAAATTTCCTGCGGCATAATTTCTTTGTTTGCCGAAAAAAGGAACTGTACCGTGTCGTTGCCGACAGCCGTGAACGATTCCGTTTTGGCAATGGAAACGGTAAACACCGCATGGGGCATGCCAAGCAAGCGCAGCATCTCTGTAATGTATTGCGTCACGGAAGGCGTTATTTTTTTCCTGTTTTGCGAAAGTTGCACCGCAGCTTCTTTTACTTGCGCCAGCTGCCGGGCGCTTGTTTCCTGCAATTCCGCCAATTGCCGGTCATAATTTTCGATGGCATGAATATTTTTCTCCAGCTGTTCCTGTAACGCCAACAAGGCTTCCACCGAGTCAACCCTGTGTTTTTGCTGCAAAGCATAAATGGTATTCAAGCGGCTTTCCACCAATGCCAGGCGGTTGGTGTCGGTGGCTATTTTATCATTGTCTGACGCTATTTCGCTTGCCACGTCGCGCAGTTCCACGCGGCACGAAGCAATGCGTTCCGCCAAAGCCGCCGCCGCCGGCCACACGGCAGCAATGCGCTGCAAGCTTTGCCCCGCATCGCGCAACAGGTTATCCGCCGACACTTCGTCCTCTTGCAGCAATGCGCTGCTTTTTGCCAGCGCCAGTTTTATTTCTTCCGCATGGGTAAGTTGTTTCAATTCATCTTCCAGCTCCTGCTGTTCGCCGGATTTCAGTTGCACCGCCCGCAGCTCATTGTACTGGAATTGCAAATAATCATAATCGGCTTTACTGCGGGCGGCTTTGTCCTGCAAGGTTTGTAATTGAGTGCAGGTGGTTTTATAGGCAGAAAAAAATTTGCGGTACTGTTGTAACCGTTCATGGTTTCCCGCCTGCGCATCCAGCACCGACATTTGGAAAACGGAAGAATTAAGTATCAAATTCTGGTGTTGCGAATGAATATCAATCAGCCGCTCGCCCAGTTCTTTCAATACATTCAAGGTTACCGGCACATCATTCACAAAGGCGCGCGACTTGCCGCCCGGCACAATCATGCGGCGGAGCGTAACGACGGGCGCGTAGTCTATATCATTTTCTTCAAAAACCGTTGCCAGCCCATAGCCGTCTATGGAAAATTCGCCTTCGACCACGCAATTTTTCGTATCGTCCTTGAGTGCGGACGTATCGGCGCGTTGCCCCAAAATCAGCGACAGTGCGCCCAGCAAGATAGATTTTCCCGCGCCGGTTTCGCCGGTAATAATGCTCAACCCTCCCGAAAACGTAATGTGCAGTTTATCTATCAATGCATAATTTTCTATGTCCAGCGATTGCAACATGGGAGTTAAGAACTAAGAGTTAAGAATATTTCTAAATTCACATCATACTTCATACATCATACTTCATCCTTAGAACTGGTTGGCGTTTTCTTTTAGTTTTTTATACTTTGATTCATTGGCTTTGTCAATCTCCGTAAGGATTTGGAAGACGCGATTACGGTCTTGCTGCGGCGCTTCCGAAAAGATATTGACTATTTCGTCGGCTTTCGCATCAAAAAATAATTTCAGGAAAAATAAATACGGGTCGGGGCGTTCGCGGTACACCCGCTGAATGTCTAACAAAGCGTTCAACACTTCATCGCGTCCGTCGGCTATCTGGTCGCTCATGCGGTCAAGCCCCAGCCGGTGGTATTTATAATATGCGCCGCGCTCCAGGTTATATTTGGAATTTAGTATGTTTTCAATCATCCAGTAGCGGTTGTTTCGCGAGCCGTCGTAAGGTTTCCAGCCGGTCTCTGTCGCATTTTGCGCAAGCGATACGATTTGTTCTGCTTTTTTAAACCACTCGACGCCGCCGCGCAACGAAAATGTATCATAGTCCAACCCCAAGATTACGTAAGTATAGAAAGCTATTAACGACGACAGCGGCGAGTATTGGTTCTCGTTAAATTCTATTTTATCGTATTCAATGTAACGAAACGCAATGTCATTATCCATAAAATTGAGCACCGGAGAGGTATAGGCGCTGCCGTAGACCGGACGGCTCAGCTGCACCTGTAGCGAGCCCTTGAAATCATTCGCGCCGATTTGTTCGTTGATAGTTATAAAAATGGAACATTCAATCCGTTCATCGGTGGCGTACACATGCGGCGTCCATGCCGTATTGTTTATAAATTCGTACAAATCCCTTTGCAGCGTATTGAATATGGATTTATTGGTGCCCTGTATCCGCGCGGAATTGACGCTGATATTGCAGCGCAACTCCTGCGCCTGCAAATTTATTGCCAACAAAAAAATAATAAAAAAACTAATCTTTTTCATTGTATAAGTCGTGAGTCATAAGTCGTGAGTCATGAGCCGCAATAAGCGTATTGGTAGCGGCGTCAGCCACATTAGCACATTTTAGCAATCGTATCAACAATAATTTCTGCCACCTTTTGTTTCGGCTGCACCGGATAGGCTGCCACCGTTCCGTCTTTTTTAATAATGGTGATTTTATTCGTATCGCCACCAAACCCCGCGCCTTCGTCATTCAACGAGTTCAGCACAATCATGTCGAGATTTTTAGTTTGCAGTTTCTTTTTGGCATTGGCTAATTCGTTGTCGGTTTCCAAAGCAAACCCCACCGTCCATTGATTTTTTTTCTTCTGTTTCCCTAACGCAGCGGCAATGTCTATCGTGGGTTTCAAAGCTATTGACAACGGCTCTTTTTCCCTTTTGATTTTGTGCGTTGATTTTTTCTCCGGCGTATAATCCGCCACCGCCGCGCAGAGAATAGCGGCGTCTGCCTTGTCGAAACGTTCGGTAACCGCTGCATACATTTCCGCTGCCGCCGTAACGCGTACCAATTCGACTCCCTGCGGTGCAGGCAACGACGTGGGGCCGCTTACCAATAGCACTTGCGCACCGCGATTAGCAAGGCTTTCCGCAAGCGCATATCCCATTTTCCCTGATGAATGATTTCCGATAAACCGCACCGGGTCTATCGCTTCGTAAGTAGGGCCGGCCGTTACAAGAATTGTTTTACCGGCTAACGATTTTTTTTTTACGAATAACTGCTCGACAAAAGCAATTATCCGTTCGGGTTCTTCCATGCGCCCCTTGCCTTCCAGCCCGCTTGCCAGTTCGCCTGCCGGAGGCTCGATAATATGGACGCCGTGTTTTTGCAGCGTTTGTAAATTGCTTTGCGTCGCCGGATGATTCCACATATCCATATCCATTGCCGGCGCGGCAACCACCGGGCAGCGCATGGATAAATACGTTGTGAGTAATAAATTATCGGCTATGCCATGCGCCATTTTCGCCAGCGTGTTTGCCGTAGCCGGCGCCACAATATAAGCGTCCGCCCACAAGCCAAGACTCACATGGCTGTTCCAATCGCCGTTTTCGGGATTGTAAAAATCCGTTAATACCGAATGTTTGGACACAGTAGCCATCGTGAGCGGCGTGATAAAATGTTTCGCCATCGGCGTCATTACCACACGCACTTCTGCGCCCTCTTTCACCAACGCGCGCACGAGGATAGCCGCCTTATATGCCGCTATTCCGCCGCTTACGCCTACCAATATGTGTTTGCCCTTTAACATTATTACGTGATGCGCGATAGGAGACTGTGAAGTGTGAGGTGTGAGAAGCGCAACGTATCCTACCCGTTACCCTTCACCTTTCACCCTTTACTCTGTACTCTCTTCAATTTTCCGGTAGTAGATTTTCCCTTCTTCAAATTCTTTGATTGCCGTCAAAGTGGGTTTCGGCATGCGTTCAAACTGGCGCGACAGTTCTATCTGTTCGCGGTTTTCAAACGTTTCTTCCAACGTGTCGGAATAGCCGGCAAATTCTTCCATCCGGTGGCTTAATTCCTGCTTTATTTCCGCTGCAATCTGATTGGAGCGTTTGGCAATAACCATCGTCGATTCATAAATATTGCCTGTTTTTTGCGATAATTTATTAAGATCGCGGGTTATGGTGCTGTGCACCGTTTGAGAGTGTCTTTCCATATTATTTTTTATCTATTTGTTCTTCTTTTTCTTCTTCCGTTGCCGGTATGGTTGCTGTTCTGTCACTGCCTAATTCTTTCAGGGCGGCCGTATTCATTTTATCCACTTCCTTGCGGTATTTTGAATCGGGAAACTCACTGATAAAATTGTAATACTCGTCAATGACGGCCTGAAAACGGTCTTTTTGCAAATGATGAAAACTGTTTTCCGCATATTTGTATGCCGAAGCCACCAGCAAATACAATATTTCCTCGCGGTACCGGCTGTCGGGATGGTCTTTTAACGTAGCGCGTAGCGCGGTGGTCGCCGCTTTGTAATTTTCTATATGGTAATATAATTTTGCCGATTCATACTGTTTTTCGTCCAAACGCTGTTCCAAATCTTCTTTCTTTTTCAAACATTCTTCCTTGTAGGGCGTGCCCGGAAAATTATAAAGGAACTCTTCGATAGCCGTCAATACCTTGTGGGTAGGCGTTTGATCCAGCTCGTAACGGTGCGTTTGCGCATACAGGCAATTTATGCGCAACAGCGTAGCTTCTTCCACAAACGGGCTGCGCGGAAAGGTCGTGCGGAACTGTTCAAAATAATACTCCGCCGTATAGACGTCGCCCCACAGGTAATAACTTTTCGCCAGTAAAAAATGCAAGCTGTCATCCTGTTTGGTGCCCCTGTAAAACATGGCCGACTGGTCAAACAGGGTCGCCGCACGTTCGTATTTTCCCGCCTGGTAATAGTCTTTTGCCGCGCGGTACTTCAATTCGTAATCGGCGCTTTTGACAATTTTATCGTATTGCGTGGTACAACCCGCCGCAAGGAGCAGCAACCCGCCGGCAGCAACCGCCAAACTGAAATAGCCTGTCTTTATTCTACGCATAATTATTGTTCCGTTAAAAACCGTTCCGCATCAATAGCCGCCATGCAACCGGAGGCGGCAGCCGTGATGGCTTGTTTGTAGGAGGTATCCTGCACATCGCCGGCGGCAAATACGCCCGGCACATTGGTGTGCATGCTTTTTCCTTTGGTAATGATATAGCCCTGTTCGTCCGTTTCCACATATTTCTGGAATATTCCGGTATTCGGCTGATGCCCGATAGCCAGAAAAAAACCGTGAATATCAATTTTCTTTTCCGTGCCGTTCTTATGCTGTAGCAGCGCGCCATGCACGCCGGCGTCATCGCCCAACAGTTCTTTGGTGGTATGCTCCCAAAGGACTTCAATTTTCGGATGGGACAGCACGCGCTCCTGCATGGCTTTGGAAGCGCGTAACACATTGCGGCGCACAATCAGGTAGACTTTGCGGCAGATGCCCGCCAGGTAGGTAGCTTCTTCGCATGCCACATCGCCGCCGCCAACCACCGCCACATCCTTATTCCTGTAAAAAAAACCGTCGCAAGTGGCGCAGGCGGAAACGCCCTGCCCCCGGTATTTTGTTTCCGACGGCAACCCCAGATACTTTGCCGTAGCGCCCGTAGCAATGATAAGCGTTTCCGCTTCGAGCGTTTGATTTTCATCCACCGTAATTTTGAACGGCCGTTGCGACAAATCCGCTGCCGTTACCGTGCCCGGGCGAATATCCGCGCCAAACCGCAACGCCTGCACCTTGATATCGTCCATCATTGTTTGCCCGGAAATGCCGGCCGGATAACCCGGAAAATTTTCCACGTCGGTGGTTGTAGTCAGTTGCCCGCCCGGCAATGCGCCTTCGTAGAGCACCGGCAGTAGGTTGGCGCGTGAAAGATATATCGCTGCCGTATAGCCCGCCGGCCCGCCGCCGACAATTAAACATCTCACTTTTTCTGTATTCAAACTCATTCTACCCATTTATAAAGCCCGCAAATATACAAAAAAAGTTCCGGTTGGGAAAATGGATATTGAAATGGGCCAGGGCCGACGCATGTAGATTTTGATAAGTTCTAAAAGGAAGTCCTTGCTCCTTTTTGTACGGTGGGAAAGGTTTCTGCCGCTAACCAACTATCCAAAAATTTTATATGCGTCGGCCCTCCTACTTTTAACTTTTATTTGCCATTTCCAAAATTCTTTCTACCTTTGCAACCGATATAACGCTCTTTCTCATTTTGACCACTTTTATTCTACTTTAGAAATCTGGAAAATTTCAAAATTATAGAGATAAAAGTAAAACTCCACAGAGAAACGTGAACTTTTGCTTATTCTATAATTGGGTATTCCAGAACCTCTAAAGTGATAAGTCGAATTCACGTTTCGCATTTTATCCCCCAACCGCTCTGAAAAGAGCAATCCCGAAACAGACTAACCGAATAAAAGTTGCCGAAATGCGAAAGCGTAACACCGGAAACTTGAAACAATAAACTTGAAACAATAAATTTATGAAAAAGTATTTCTTACTCGCTTTATTCCTTCCCCTGCTGGGGGCAGGGGGCGTTTCCGCGCAGGCGTCGAAGGTGAAAATTGAGTCTGTCGGGGCAAATTACGCCGCCGCCACGCCTACCGTTACTTTCTCGGTGTCCTGGCCTGCCGGCTCGCGGAACGCAAACGAACAGTCCAAACTGTGGGTCTGGGTAGATTACCGCCCAATGAAAAACAACGCCGCCGCCGGCAGCTGGCAACGGGCGGGCATCACGGAAACGCCCACCTACCATTCCGCCGGAACGCCGGCGCTGGAACCCGGCAACGACAGCGGCTTCTGGCTGCAAGGCTCCACCGACAACAGCGCGTTTGCCGCCACCCTCACTGTGCGGGTCAATGTGGACTTAAGCGGCTATGACCCGCAGTTCAACTGGTGCGCCTACGCCAGCGACCGACCGCCCCACGCCGAACCCATCGAAGGTGGCTACACCCTCAACGGCACGCCGCCGTTTATCATACAAACCCAGCGCAACAAATCCGGTAGCACGGCCAGCATTTCTTCTTCTACCTATCATAATTGTATATACGGCTTGACCGATGCTACCGGCGCGCCGGGCGTGGTGTCGCCGGTACCCGAAATCACCGCCTTCACTTCCTCTGCCGCCACTTTGTGCGCGGGGCAAAGCGCAACCCTCACCGCCACCCTTGCCGCCGCCGGGAGCTTCAGCTACAGTTTCGACAATGGCGCGACATGGCAAACCGGCAATACAAAAGTAGTGTCGCCGGCGACCAGTGCTACCTATATATTAAAAGCCAAGCACGCGGACGGCGGATGCACGGTAACCGCTCTTTCCCCAATAGAAATTACCGT
>JAITSM010000092.1 GCA_031287815.1 Prevotellaceae bacterium | reverse complement strand
ACGGAAGCCGAAGTGGTAAAAACCGCTTTGGAACTGAAGGAAAAAAACGCAAAGCAGGCGGAACAGATTACAAAGCTGGAGGCCGAAAAGAAAGCGCTTTCGGAAAAAATCGAAAACGCAGAAAAAGAAACCTTACTTAGCGCGGCGGTGACCGATAAGCGCATTACGGAAAAAGAAAAGGCAGTGTTTTTGAAAATGTCTGCCGAGGATATTAAAACCGTCCTCTCAGACCGCAAGCCGGCTGCGAATTTGAAGGCCTTTACACAGGCAGAAGGCGGTGCCGGAAGCGATGTTTCGGAGTTGGCGAAACTGTCATGGCACGACCTTGACAAGCAAGGCCGGCTGGCCGAGTTGAAGGAAAAGGACTTTGAAACCTTCAAAGCGAAGTTCAAACAGGCCTTCGGAAAAGAGTACAAGAATTAAGCAAAAAACTTTTTTAATGAAAACAAAATTTAGAATTATATTCGCGCTCCTTGTGGCGCTGTTGGTCGGGGTTACGGTAGGCCCCGCGATCGGGTGTACCCCGCTCATTCCGGCTGCCGTGTCGTTTCTGGGCGCCTTTATTCCTTCAATTCCCGCGGGCGCATTGGGAGCGGGCGTGCAGGTCGAAATTTGGGAAAAGGATATTGAGGGGCAGCTCTTCCAGGATGCGCCATTCCTTAACTGCGTATATAACGGCGACCAATATGTGTTAATGGGTAAGGTGGTATATATTCCACAATCAGGAAACCCTTCGGGGGTGGTTAAAAATCGTGCGAATTTGCCCGCATCTGTTACAAAGAGGACAGACAGCACCGTAACTTATGCGCTTGACGAATTTACGACCGATCCGCGATTAATACCTAATGCGGATACGGTAGAACTGAGCTACGATAAGCGCGATAGTGTGACAGGTGAGGATAAAAAGGCGTTATCAGATGTGGTAGCGGAAGAGGCGTTATACGTATGGGCAGATGGCTTGCCGGCGGCTGCGGTTGTGAAAACGACCGGCAAGAAGGCTGTACTTGCTTCTGCTGAACTGGCGACGGGCAACCGCGCAAGCGCTACACGCTCAGATTTGCAAACGATGCGCACATTGCTTGTGAAACAACGCAAATGGAGCGAAGGAAACATGTACGCGCTGATACCTTCGAGCATGCTGGCGCAAATGTTCCCGGCTGATGACGTGGTAACGGCGACCTACGCGCAGAACTTGACCGAACAGGAACGCCGGCAGGGCGTAGTGTACAAGGCATACGGATGGAACATTATGGAACGCGGAACGGTATTGCGCTACGATGTGGATGGTGTACTGAGGGCGCAAGGCGCATTGGGCGCAGCTACCGACAATGAAGGCGCAATGTTTTGGGAAAAGAACTCACTGGAGCGGGCGCTGGGTGAAATTAAGATGTTCCAGGACGAGGGCAATCCTCTTTACTTTGGTGATATTTATTCATTCCTGGTACGTTTTGGCGGGCGCCGTCGCAGGGCGGACAATAAGGGCGTAGCCGTGTTGGTACAAGGCCCTGAGGTGATAGAAAACGCCGGGCAGGGTGGCGACGGCCAAGCGTAAAAAAATAAGTGGGGTGGCGCAGCTGGTTAGCGCACAAGGGTCATTGCCTTGAGGTCGCGGGTTCGAGTCCCGCCCCCGCAACTAAAAATAAAATTTAATAACATGGGAAAAATCAAAAGTTATTTTAACAGTTACCCGGAGGCGGATCAACTGTATGAGACATCCGACGGGCAGGTGTTCCTGGAAAAAGAAAAAGCCAAAACACACGCGCAGCGGTTCAAAGATGGCAAAGTAATCACGCATGTGCGTGGAAGGGAGGAAAACACGGAGGAATGCCCGGAGATTATCAAAGCACAGGCGGAAGAAAAGTTGCGCACGATGGACTTCACGGAGGACGCTAAAACGTTTGAGCAACCGGAGCTGCTTGCCCTGGCCAAAGCGCTGGGCGTAGTTACGCCGGATAATAAGAAGGCGACTCTTATTGCCGCACTGTATGAGATTCAGTCGCAGTTATAATTAATCACATTATCAAATTACAATAATGGGTGTTCCAGGTGTAACATTTAAGTATTTAAACGGCCAGCTTGGCGGAACCAATCCGACGGCGGACGGCGTTTGCGGTTTGGTTATTCAGGTTCCGGAAGCGCCGGAAGGCCTGGCGCTGGGTGTTTCAAAAGCGCTTTATTCGCTCTCGGATGCCGAGACTGTTGGTTTGACCGCTGCGTATGATCAGGCAAACGGCGTGATCGCTTATGGCGAAATTCGCGACTTTTTCGGCAAAACATCCGGTAAGGGCGAGTTGTGGGTGATGCTTGTTGTCAATACCACCAGCGTGGCGGATATTTGCGACGCGCAAAACCTGCTGGCCGCAAAACTGCTGGCCGATTCGCAGGGGCGCATCCGTGTATGGGGCGTGGCGACAAACCGCCCCGCAGCTTACGAGCCGACAACCACCAACGGCATCGACCATGACATTTATGCAGCTGCTAACAAGGCGCAGGAATTGCGTACAAATTACGCGTTAAATCGCTATATACCGACACGGGTCGTATTACCGGGTCGCGCCTTCACGGGCGAGGCGTCGGCGCTGTTGGATTTGAAACAAATCGCCAACAACGGGGTATTAATTTCACTGCACGGACGTAAGAACAGCAAGGAAGGGATGGTTGGCTTCCTGCTTGGCCTCATTGCCTCATTACCGGTACAGCGCAACATTGGCCGTGTGCGCAACGGCGCACTTGGCGTCGAAGAGGCTTACCTGACCGACGGCGTTACACGTGCGGAGGACATATTCAACACAAAGGACGTATTACACGATAAGGGGTACGTATTCCCGATTACACGGGTAGGTCGTGCGGGGTATTATTACAACGACGATCAGACCGCCACCGGCAACACGGACGATTATCACTCCCTGGCGAATGGGCGCGTAATAGACAAGGTGCAACGTATCGCTTACGATGTGTATCTTGACAGTGTGAACGATGATTTTGAATTGAGTTTGAAAGGGAAAATCGGGCCGGCTGCCTTAAAGGCATTGCAGGGCGACGTGGAAGATGCGGTGAATACCATCATGGCCTCTTCAGGGGAATTAAGTTCGTTCCGGTGCTATGTAGACCCTGAACAGGACACTATCGGAACAGGCAAGACGGTTATCCGCCTGAACGCGCAACCGAGGGGTTATTTCAAAGAAATTGAAGTTGAATTGGGTTTTGTAAAGACACAGGAATAAAAAATAAAAATAATGGCATTTAATTCGAAAACGGCGCAGTTTGCATGGAAAAACATAATAGCTGTCATTGGCGGGCGTCCGGTGGCAGGTATTACAGATATTGACTACGCTACCGAAAAAGAGCTGGAGCCCGTGTACGGGGCAGGCGATTCGCCGCAGTTTATTGGCGAAGGCAACAAGTCATACAGCGGAACGATAGAATTACTGCAAAACGATTACGAGGCGCTGGTGGAAGCGGCGAAGGATGGTGGCGGTGATGATGTGACGGATTTGGAAGTCAGCATCGTTGTTTCATATATTCCGAAAGGAGCGGAAAACCTTCCGAAAACGGTTATAGACCGCCTTGTTGGTGTGAAATTTTCGTCAGACGGCAAAAAAATGTCGCAGGGTGATAAATATCTTAAAATGTCGTTGCCGTTCGTGTGTCTTGGTATAGAACATCAGGTTTAAAAAAATATGGAAACAAAAAAAGACTGGCGCCAGGAGTTGCGCCAAAATTACAGCGATCAAATTGCCGCATGGAAGCGGCAGCACGGGGTAGTAAAGGCGCTGTTTATTGAGGACAGTAAAGAAAGTGGCCGCGTAATATTTTTCCGCATACCAACGCGGTTGCAGCTTTCGGCGGCGGAAGCCGTTAGCGTAACGACTGGCGCCGACCGCTCAGACGTGTACAAAAAGAGCGAGCGGCTGCTGGCGGATTGTTTATTGGGCGGCGACTTGTCGTTGGAGGCCATATTGGCCGACACATCGGTATTTGTGTCCGCCGGAAATTTTGTGCTTTACAATTTAGTGGAGCAAAAAAAAACGAACTGGGAAAATTGCTAAAACGCGCACGGCGGGAAGTAAGGGAAGGCTGCGCGGTACCGGGCAGCCTTTTGTATATAAATTCGCAGTTACGTTATTATGGAATATGTACCCAGCCGGAGGGTCTAAGCGACGAGGAGTGGTCAATGAGATATGCAATACTGGAAGATATACGTTCTCGCGAAAAAGAAGAAATGGTCAGTACAGGCGCTTTAAATATATTTAAATGACAGACGGATACAGATATGAGATACTAATCGACAGCAACGGGCACGCTGTCCTTGCGCCGCTTATTCGTGACGCAACGAAGGCGGACAAGGTGATGATTGGCCTCTCGAAGAGTAGCCGTAAAGCGTCGGTGTGGCTGGATAACCTTGAAGAAAGTTCGCAGAAGGCCAGCGTGGGACTTGGCGGCGTTGGACGCATGGTTGCCTCTCTGGGCGCCACATTGTCTGCCGGCGCGTTGTTTAAAAACATTGTCGGAATAGGCAGCGAGTTTGAAGCTGCGATGAGCCGGGTGCAGGCAGCAGCGGAGGCCGGCGAGAGCGAAATGGCCACCCTGCGCAATATTGCCCGCAATACCGGGCTGCAGGGGTTGGGTTATGACGCAGTGGCGGCTGGAGAGGCGATGGAGTATCTGGCCAAAGCAGGTTACACCACACAACAAATCACAAGTTCATTACCCGGTGTGTTGAGCATGGCGGCAGCCGGCGAACTTGGCCTGGGCGAGGCGGCGGATTACACCATAAACATTTTGTCGCAGTTCGGAAAATCAGCAGAAGAGGCAGCGCGTTTGTCCGACCAGTTGGCCCTTACGGATATGCGTGCCACCACTAATATCCGGGAAATTGCCGAAGCTATGAAGTACTGGGGGCCTATGGCTGCCGACATGAACGTGACGCTCGAAGAGAGCAACGCCATTATCGGCATACTGGCCAACAGTGGGCTAAAAGGGTCAATGGCTACCCGCGCATTAAGCACGTCGATAGTTGGGCTTGCCAAACCGACCAGGGAGGCAGCAAAAGCCATGTCGGGCCTTGGGATTAATTTTTTCGACAAAAAGGGAAATTTTATCGGCATAGCCAACATGATAGGCGTATTGGAACAACGCCTGTCCGGCTTGAGCCAAAAAGAGCGCCAGGCAGCCCTGGCGGCTATCTTCAACAAAGAGTCCATACAAGAACTTGGCATCCTCATGCGTGCCGGCTCGGATGAGATACGCTCGTGGACGGAAGCGATGGAGGGCGCACAAGGCTCTGCCGAGCGGATGGCACGCACCAAGATGGACAACCTTTCAGGCGACTGGCGAAATTTGAAAGCACAGGCGGCGGACACCGCTATCGGCATTTATGAAGCCATGACCCCTACACTCCGCAGTCTAACGCAGGATGCGACCGGATTTATAAAGAGTTTAGACACGGCCTCAATAGGCGCTGCAATGGGTGGGCTTGCGAAAGGATTGGCCAACGTGGGGGTATTTCTAATGCATAATCACGGAGCTATCCTGACCCTTGCAAAGGGGTACGTAGTGCTGAAGACTGCTACGTTGGGATACAGAGCGGCTACGCTGTTGGCCTCACGCGCCACTTCGCTACTTGCGGGCGCGGGAACTGTTAAAGCAGTGATCGGTTTAGCAAAAAGCGTACACAGCGTCAAAGATGCGATGTTGCTGCTGAACATGGCGACAAAAGCCAATCCAATAGGCCTTATTGTGGGTGGTATAGCCGCCGTGGCTTCAGCGGTGATGTTATTTTCAAAACGCAAACAAGACGGTACGGAAGCGACTTTGAGGGCCGACAGGGCGGACAGCCAATACCTGCAAACGCTGGCTGAAGAAAAAACAAGGATAAGCCTTTTGTCGGAAGAATTAAAACGCGCCGAAACCCCCTACGACCGGCGCAAGGAAATTATTGAAGAATTGCGCCGGATACAGCCCGGACTCGTGGAGGGAATAAATGCGGAAAGCGTAAGCTACGAGCAACTGACAAAGAATGTCGAGGCGTACAATGCGGCGAAGATAAAAGAAGTGGCCCTGGAGGGGAAAAAGGACGCACTTGCGACGTTGCAAAAAAGAGCCGCCGATGCGTTTTTAAGAATGCAGGAATATGAAGGCGACTATAATTCTGCCAATGCGTGGATAGAAAACATGGGCGGGTATCGTAATATTGATTCCCAGTCGAGGGCGAACATGGACAGAATAATGGCTCCGTACCGTTCTGCCAAGCGGCAGTACAATGCTTTGGAAAAAGAATCCGGCGACCTTTCTGCTTCGATTGTTGATTTTGCGAATAAATTCGGAGTTTCGCTTGGCGGGAACACAACGGGCACACAGACGAAAACAATAATTCCCGGCGGGGACACAACAGCGGAAAATATCGCCAAGGGCGGCACCTCGCAACGGATAATCAATATCACGGTACACAAGTTTCAGGATACGGTCAATAATATATTCGGAAGCAGCAACGAAGGGGTACGCCGCAAGGCAGATGATTTTATGGATTACACGAATGAAGGTTTATTGCGGATTCTTAATTCAGCAAATCAGGCAGCATAATGGAAGAAGACGAATATAAGATAATAGAAGGGGAATCATCCTATAAGGGGCTGCCGTTCCCGGTAAAAGAGAACATAAAGCTGGCGGATGTTTATACCTGGCTGTCGTCGTATAAAGGGCTGCCATTCCCGGTTAACATTAATGGATATTTCGAAAATTTTAAAAATAGATGGAGCGACCGCTTTAGCGGGTCGAAGTGGAGCGAAATATACCACAACCTTTACGGCCGCCCGGTGGTTATGCCCGTAACTATTGGAGACGTAGTGCTGGGAAGTGGCGAAGAGGGGCACATCAACATACAGCCGATGGTGGTTATAGAATGCGCAAGGCGAATAGTTAAAACCCCTATCGCCGGCGGTTCTTATCCCGGAACGGTGAAGGAGTTTATTAATTTCGATGATTACAAAGTGCGCATTTACGGCGTCGCGGTCAATCCAAACCAGAAGGAGTACCCCGGCGCGCAGCTTGAGGTATTGAAAGGGCTATGGGCGCGGAACGAGGCGCTGGAGTTTGTTTCGCAGATTACAGACGGCCTGTTTTCACATGTGGTTATTGAAAGCATGCGGTTTGATGAGTTAAAGAAATCACCCGGCATACAGGCGTATGAAATGCAGTGCGTAAGTGACGGGGTGCAGGAGGTAGAACTATTAAGGACAGAAAATTGATGTTGACGCCAAAATGTTATGTGACGATTGCTGACCGGTTGCGGTTTACAGGATGCTACGAATTTAACGTGAATCGTAGCATAGAAAACCTGTCCACAACGGGACACATCATACTGCCCACGCTGGCCATATTTAACAGCGAGCACCGTCGCGTGCTGGAAGTAAATAAGGAGGTAAAAGTAAGCGACAGTGTGGTGATTGAAACCGGTTATGCTGAAACGGGAATTAAACCCCTTTTCAAAGGCGTTGTAAAGGCGGTTAACACCGGCGAGCGGGTGCGGCTGGATATTGAAGACGGCATGTTTCTTTTACGGCGCAAGCCAATCGTGCTCACAGCGAAAAAAATCAAATTAAAAGAACTTTTAAATAAAATACTCTCCGGCACAGGTGTTAGCGTGTCTGACCGCACGGCGGACATGCTGGTGGATGAGTTCCAATACAACGGCAATGTGGCCGGCGCGCTGGCGGTGGTTAAAGAAAAGCTAAACTTAACGGTGTACCTCAGCGCCGATGATGTGTTGTATACGGGACTGGAAGAGGCGGAAATGTTAAGTGCGGGCGAACAGAAGGCGGCGCGCATTAAATTGATATACGGGCGCAATATCATAGAAAACAGCGTAAGCCATCAAACAAAGGAGAGCGCCCCGCTAAAAGTGGTTGTGAAAGGCAAAGCAAAGGACGGTAAGGAAACCGTTGCAGAAGCCG
This sequence comes from Prevotellaceae bacterium, assembly GCA_031287815.1. Lineage (GTDB taxonomy): Bacteria > Bacteroidota > Bacteroidia > Bacteroidales > UBA932 > JAIRKX01. Next base: position 9,390 of record JAITSM010000092.1, on the reverse strand, counting down.
GCATGGAGGGCGGAAGCAAGCAAACACACTATCGCTACAACGTAACCGACAAGGCCGCATTAAAGTTAATAGCCGATCAGCTATACCACAGGCAGAGTTACGACGGTTTTCGCGGGACGCTGACAATATGGGGCATTCCGGTGGCAACCCCCGGCGGTACGGTGGATTATAAAAATGAAAATTATAAAGATAACGAAGGACGTTATTTTATCAAAGCAGTAGAAACGACGTTCGGTGGCGGTGGGTTGCGGCAACGTTTAACAATGGGGTATAAAGTATCATGACAGCGACAGACGAACAGGTAAGAGCGGCATTGGCCGAATTTATAACAAAACACATATCTGTGTGCTTTGTCGGCGTTGTTTCGGATATATCGAAAGCGGAAAGCGACGGCACAGTGACAGTGAAATATAATGATTTGGATTTTGAAGTGCGCCTGCAGGCGGTAACAGGCAAGACTGATAAGGGGTATATCCCCATTCCGGCGGTGGGTAGCGAGGTGTTTTGTGCGAGCGAGGGTAACAGCGATAATTCATTTGTTATGATTGCCTGTTCTGAGATCGAGAAGGCATTATTGAAAATCGGCAGCACATCTGTTGAAATAATAAGCGAAAAGATTTTGATAAATGGCGGTCAGCTGGGCGGGCTGGTGAAGTTGAAGGAATTAAAGGATAATCTTGATAGTTTGAAACAATACGTGGAAGCCATCCACAGTGCCTTGCCGTCTGCATTTAACGCCATTGGCGCATCCACCGCCGCCAGCGGCGCGCTGGGCGCTACGAGCTACCAGGGTTCGATGGCCGGGAAGATATTACAGTTAAAAGATATGGAAAATGACAAAATAAAGCAATGAAAGGCACAGGGATACACTTAACGAAAGAATTTGATTTGCGCATAAACGTGGTGCGTGATGCAAACGGATTGATTGTTTCCGGCCTGACAATAGGTGACGTTACGGCGCAAAATCAGGCGGCAATATTGATTGCGCAGAAAGGAGAATTTAAGGAATATCCCATGACAGGCGTAGGATTAAACGATATTATCAATGATGATAATTCGATGCACTGGGAGGCTGAGATAGCTGAACAGTTGAAGGCGGACGGGCAGCGGATAACGCGGCTCTCGCTCAATGAAAAGGGTTTAATATTGGAAGCAGGATATAATTAAAATTTATTACAATGAAATATTTTACTTTAAAAGAATTAACAAGGACATCGACCGGGCTGCCGAATGTTCCCGGTTCTGCCGAGGTGGCAAACTTAACGAACCTTGTCGATAAGGTGCTTGACCCGCTCAGGGCGGCGTACGGCAGGCCTATTCGTGTGAATTCCGGCTACCGGTGCATGACGGTAAACATTGCCGTTAATGGCAAGTCCACCTCGCAGCACCCCAAGGGTGAGGCGGCGGATATTACCGCGGGTTCTCCGGCAGAGAACCGCCGGCTGTTCGAGATGCTGCGAGGTGGCGGCTATCCCTTCGACCAACTTATCGACGAATATAATTACACATGGATCCATGTGTCGCTGAAGCGTAATGGAATAAACCGGAAACAAATTTTACACGAATCATAATGGACATTCAATTGACAGACATATTGCCCTACATCGTTGGTGGCTTGACTACTGTAGGCAGCTTTATAGGTGGCAGGCGTGTCAAGGTGGCCTCGGACAAGAAGGCCGAGGCCGAGGCGAAGAGGGTCGAGATAGACAATGAGGAGAAGGTGTTGCAAATGCAGCTCGAATACATTGTTAAACCTCTTGAGACAAAGGTAGATAAGTTGATAAAGGAGATTAAAAAGCTTCGTTTCGCAATCAATAAGGTTGCCGAGTGCCCGTACGAAGCTGATTGTCCGGTTCGTAAAGAGTTACAAAAAAGAGAGAATGAGAATGAAAAATAAAATGATTACAATGCTGCTGTTTGCCTCGTTGCTCAGCGGGTGCCGGACGGTTCGGGAGGTTCAGGTCTCTTCGAGTGATATCCGGCAGACGAGGGAGACCAGCGCGGTGCGCGAGAAGCGGGACAGCGTACACATCTACCAGCGTGACAGCATCTACATCCGGGAGCGCGGCGACACGGTGTTCGTGGACAGATGGCACACCCAGACGGCCTACCGTGACCGGCTGCGCACCGATACGTTGCACGTTTCCGACACTGTCCGGGTAGCGGTAGATAGGGTGATCGAGCGGCTGCAGGGGCAGGGCTCGTGGGCATCCTTTGAGCGGTGGTGCGGGCGCATCCTGATGGGATTACTACTTTTAGTTGGTGTTTATTTTGCATTGAAATGGAAGTTCGGGTTCTAAACGGTCAAAGCCTGTTTGATATCGCCATTCAGGCGGCGGGCAGCGTGGAAGCGGTGTTTGACATTGCGCTGGCCAGCGGGCTCTCCATTACGGATGAGTTGATTTCTGGCGCTGCACTGGCCGTTCCGGCAGTGGCAGGCAGGAAGGTGGCAGATTACTACGCCGCAAACGGCATACGTCCGGCGACGGCCATTGGCGCCCAGGACATAGACTTTATTCTCGAAGGTATTGGGTTTTGGCGATTGGAATATGATTTTATGATAAGTTAAATATGGCAAGAAGTGTAGAGGAAATAAAGCAAGAAATCACGCAGTACTTAATGAATGAGGAGGCGGTACAGCGGGCGTATGGCATTGCCGCGGGCGCCGACTTTGATGCGAATTTTAGCAAAAACGGCACCGAAAGTCTGTTGTTCTATATAGAAGCCATGGCGCTGTGGTCGCTTGAAAAATTATTCGATATTCACAAGGCGGAGATAACGGGCATTATTGACCAGTTAAAGCCCCACAGTCTTCGTTGGTATGTGTCGAAGGCCAAGGCGTTCCTGTTGGGTTTATCGCTTGTTCAGGACACTGACTATTACGATACGTCCGGGTTAACAGACGAACAGGTAAAGGCGGCGCAGGTTGTAAGACATGTATCCGCGTCTGAAAGTGACGGGATAGTTTATTTAAAAATAGCCGGCGACCAGGGCGGCGACCCTGCCCCATTGCCGGCGGACACCTACAATGCTTTCAAAGAGTACATGGCCGAAGTGAAGGACGCGGGCGTGGTGATTGAGATCATAAACGATCCGGCCAAGCACTTCCGGCTGCAGATGACGGTATATTACAACCCGATGGTATTGAACGAAACCGGCGTGTCGCTCTCCGACGGCACTACGCCCGTGCAGGATGTTATTAAGAAGTTCATAAAAAGCCTGCCGTTTGATGGCGAATATCAAAACGCGAAGCTGGTCGATGCGCTGCAGGCGGTCGATGGCGTGGTCATTCCGGAGCTGCACCTTGCGGAGTCCTCTGAAGACGGCTTTGAATGGACGCAAATCAACGCCAAGGAAAAGCCGCTGTCCGGCTACTACAAAGTATATGATGAGAGCGATTTAAATATTACATACGTGGCATATATTACGGGAAATTAATCGATGGAGCGGGTTTTTGACATAAACTACCGAAAGTTGGCCGTGTTATTACTGCCGACATTCCTGCGCAGGCCGCTGCTGGTTGCGTTCCTGCATTCCGGTGTGGCGCCTGTGATGTCGCTGCACCGGCTGTTTATGCTTAACCGCACAAGCAGTTTGTACCGCCTTCGTATGAGCGCACAGGTGTGCTATCTCCGGCGGATGCTTAACGACGCATTTCCCTCCGCGAACAACGCGATACAGATTCGTGATGCGGACAGGGGCGGGCGGTGGCTGTTCGCCTGCGATGCGGACGTTGACCGCACGGCGCTCAGCATAGAGGATGGCGGCACGGTGTTTTACGACCGTGGGGCCATTATTGAACGGGCGTCCGGTTTCGAGGTGGTGGTGCCGGTGGCCCTTAAGAGTCCCCATAACGACATGAGGCTGCGCGTTCTTTTAAATCAATATAAGTTATTAAGTAAAAAATATGAGATAGTATATGAATAGGGCGAATTACACAAACAGGGCGCAGCGGAAATTCCCGCTCTCCACCGAGGGGCTTGATTTTATCCAGATGCAGATAATGCTTGCGGCGGAGTACGCCAGCAGTGCCGGGGGCAATTACATACTGTCGGGATGCGGCGTATCCGGCGGCAGGGCTGCCGCCGGTGTCATGGTAATAAACGGCGAGATTCTTACCTTCGCCGGCGGCGACCTTCAGGACAGGGTGCGCATCGTCGAACAGGGCGAGAACATCACGGCTGAGGGGAGTAACTACCCCGATTCATACGTGAGGCGTTATGTGGAGTTCGGCCAAAACCTGAACAGTGTGGACACGTTCACATGGGCTTCTCTGGCGCCGTTTCCGACCAATAAGTTTTTGCTGGAAAACTCCGCGACCAAGGCGGAGCTGGAGGCGTTAAAAACCCTCACCATGCCCAAGGGCGCGATAATAATGTGGTCGGGTTCTACCACGCAGCTGCCTGAGGGGTTCGTGTTGTGTAACGGGCAGAATGTACCCGGTTTCGGCGTAGTGCCTGACTTGCGCGGTCGGTTTGCTGTCGGTTTTGACTCCAGTAAATCCAATATTCCGGTCAACAATACGACCACTTCGGAGAACTACGGAGCGATAGGCAATAAGGGCGGTTTAAGAGAGGTCACGCTTACAACTGCGCAGATGCCTTCGCATAACCACACAACAGAAAACTTTAGCCGGCAGGGATATCCTGACGGGTCAGGTGACAGGACAAATAATTATTATTTCATGGACGGAATAAGAGGCGGGACAACGGGGTTAAGTATACGTTATACCGGCGGCGGGCAGGCGCACGAGAACCGCCCGCCTTATTACGTAACAGCATTTATTATTAAAGTAGTATAGCAATGGCGACAGTTGACAGAAATACGTTAAAGAGTTGGTTTATTCGCGGCGCGAGGCCGACGGCGGAACAGTTTGTAAGCTGGATAGACAGTTTCTTCCACCGGGATGACGACATTCCGGCAGAGAGAATCGAAGGTTTGCAAAAGGCCTTTGACGACAAAGCGGACAGGAAGGCGCTGGAGACGGTGTCGGGTCTGGTGCAGGAGATTCGCAACGATCTAAATTCCGAGACCGGGACATTAAACTCGTTGGCCTCGCAGACGTATGCCGCGAAGGTTGCCGCCAACGCCGCGGCTGCGTTGGCCCAGGGCGCTACGCAGGCGGCTGCCGAAGCGACCGAGGCCGCACGTGAAGAAATAACGATTATGGAGGCGCTGCGCCTGCAGCTTGTCATTTCTGCGGCGCTGGTTCCGTCAAAGATGGAGCTGGTGTTTCCGGCTGTGGTGTCTATTCGTAACAGTGGAGTGCCGCGCATTATCGCGCGGCTGTTGCCTGTGTATGCATTGCAGAACGTACTGTTTCTTCCGGCGTCCGGTGATGCGGTTACGGTGTTGCCCGACGGGCGGCTGGTTCTCAACCACACCGGCAGCGCCACGGTGTACGTTATTCCGACCAACGCCACGCACCTGCACCGGTCGGCGACGATCACGGTGCGCAACCCCTATCTGCGTAAGGTCGCCGGCGGCGGGCTGCGCAGGACAAGTTCAGGGCGTTTAAGAATCATTTAAAAACAATTTAAAAAATATAAAGATATGGCATTTACGACACAAGAAGAAGCGGTACTTAAGCAGTTGGCTGCCGAGTATCCGAACGCGCAGCAGATAACAGACCTCCCCACCGCTGGGGCCGGTGAGGTAGAACAGGGGCATGTTGAAATCACTACGGCTGCCGGGGAGTCCAAGAAGTTTAATTTTTTTCAGGCGGTTCATGCGAAGGAGATCGCGTGCCGGAGGTGGAATGAGACCCTTGCTACGCCGGTGGGAGAGGCGTGGGGGAACATTGACTTCCTTCGGGCGTTGCCCGGTGTCCTGGGGCTTGGTTGTTACCTTGTCGCTGACGATCGCACAAAGCGCAAGCTTGACCCCGGCGATCATTACAAGTTTGCCGATGGCAGTCCTGCGCTGTTGGACGGCTCAATGGGGCAATATATGTGGTGTTGGGATGCCCACTGGTTTTGCACGAAAAAAGAAGGCAGCTATCTGTACGAGGCTGTTTCGTTGGAGCGGTTGTCCGGTTGGGAGTGTACTTATGTTCCGGCGGGTGGCACGTCGGCGCTTGGTTTCGGGGTGATGGACAGAGAGACGAACAAGCTGTGTTCGCTTATTAGTGATCTTCCGCGTTACCGTGGAGGCAAGGGTAACTCTGCCAATGGCCATCCGGAGTGGGACGGCACATATAAATCAATGTTGGGCAAACCTGTTACGGAGATGTTTTCGTATACATTTTCCGCGCGGGCGCGTCTTCGCGGGCTTGGCTGGGAGGCGAACTGGTATGTTTCGCGGGCTGTTCAGGAATACTTATTCCGCATCATAATGGGCACGCGGAACAGCCAGTCGCCTGTTAACCCTGATAAAGATGCCAACGGCCTGTTTCAGGGTGGGCTCGGAGTCGGTGTTACGCAGATTCCCGGCTCGCTTTGGAATGAGAAGTTCGGGTATTACCCTCTTATCCCGTGCAGTGCGGGTGTTGAGTTGGCCGATGGTGTTGGTGAGGCTTCTTATGATGTGAAGGATGAAAACGATTTGGTGATTTACGCCGCGAAAATTCCTGTGTTTTTTGGGTTGAAGCACATGTGGGGTAACTTATGGAACGTTGTGCGGGGATTGATAATAAATACGGAGCCGGGCGATGGCGGTAAGACGCGTACGTATGTGGCGCGCAGTATGTACGACTATGAGCCTACCGCGGCCAATGATGCTACGATAGAGGGCATGCTGTTAGCTTCTGAGCAGCCGCGTGTTGAAGGTGTTATTAAAAAGCAATCAATGAACAAGTTATGTTGTATGCCGACGGAAGTTGGCGGGTCAAGCAGTACATATTTCTCAGATTACTTTTGGACAGACCCGGCGCTTTACTCTGGTCTTCGGTCTCGTCTGTGCGGTGGCGCTGCGCACTATACTTCGAGCGCGGGTGCGTTTTGCGCGAATGCGCACTCTGCGGTGTCGGTCGCGTGGTCGCATTCTTCCCTCCCCCTCTGCTTTTTTGAGGAAGATCCGGTCATGGCTTAACGCCGGTAAGCCAGTCTACCGGCGTTAGCCGGTCGATTTTTTTTAAGTTTTTTTGTTCTTTGAAATTTTGGAAATTTTTCATACTTTTGCGTTTGAATAGGTTGTTTCTCTTTGAGTGAGGCGTCTTCGGTCTCGTCTGTGCGGTGGCGCTGCGAACTATACTTCGAGCGCAGGTGCGTTTTACGCGAATGCGCACTATGCAGTGTCAGTCGCGTGGTCGAATTCTTCCCTCCCCCTATACTTTTTAAGCAAAAAAGGGAAAGGCCTCGCCACATTGGCGGAATATAAACTTGTAAAAGGGTGTTGGTAGGCTATAAGGCCGGAGGCGCCCGGTGAAAAAGCAGACACGACAGACCCGGTATAATGAAACGTTTTGGAAACTTATACGAGAAAATTTGCAGCTATGACAATCTGGTTGCCGCAGCGGAACATGCCCGTAAGGGTAAAGGCCGGCAGGGTACCGTAAAGGACTTTTACAAAGACTTCGAGGCCAACCTCCGGCAGCTTCATGGAGAGCTGCTAAACCACACCTATAAGACATCCGCCTATTCACTGTTTACCGTTTACGAGCCGAAGGAGCGCGTTATTTACCGGTTGCCGTTCCGGGACAGGATCGTGCATTGGGCAATCATGCTGGTGGTAGAACCCATTTGGATCGGAACCTTCACGCGGGATACGTATTCCTGCATCACCGGACGCGGCATACATGGGGCATTCCGTAAGCTGAAGGCCGATTTAAAAGACGTTTCCGGCACGCGTTACTGCCTGAAGGTGGACGTTCGCAAGTTTTACCCGACCATTGATCACAGCATTTTAAAACAGATTATCCGAAAAAAGATAAAGGATGCCGCACTGTTGGGACTGCTTGACGGTATTATTGACAGCGTCCCGGATAACGAGGGCGTGCCCATCGGGAACTATCTGTCGCAGTTTTTTGCTAACCTTTATTTGTCCGAGCTTGACCATCTGTTGAAGGAGCAATATAGAGTAAAATACTACTACCGCTACGCCGACGACATCGTGGTGCTGGACGGCTCGAAGGAGCGCCTGCACGCCTTGCTGGTTGCGATAAACGATTATCTGATGGCGGAGAGAAATCAACAGTTAAAGGGCAATTTTCAGGTGTTCCCGGTAGAGAGCCGGGGGATTGACTTTATCGGATATGTGTTCTACCACACACACGTCCTTGCGCGAAAGAAGAATAAACAGGCGCTTGCCCGGCAATTGCACAAATTAAGAAAACGCGATTTATCAGAGAAAGAAGTAATGTTGAGTGCGGCCAGCCGTGTAGGCTTTATTCGGCATTGCAACAGTGTCAATTTATTTAACAAATTTAATGTGGTAGTTATGAAAAAATTTTCAGAAATTGAGAAAACGCGGGGAAAACTGGAAGGTACGAAGTTGCATATCGACACCATCCTGAACCGCCCGATCCGGCTGCTTGCTTTTGAGGTAACAGACTCAAAACACAATGCCGAGAAATGTTTAACCCTCCAATATGAAGTCGAAGAGCCGCCGGACACCGGGCCTTCCGAATGGGTTAAACATATCACGTTCACCGGCTCCAAAGCGCTAATAAAACAGCTTGAGGGCATCGAACAAGTCGATTTTCCTGTCGAGACAAAAATCATCAAACAGGCCATCGGGGACGGGCGAAAACACTTTTATAAATTTACAGATCCATAAGATATTAATTTAAAAAACAAAAATAAAATGTACACGAAAAATTATCCAACACAAAAAACGTACGAAAAGTACGACGACGGGCATTACATGCTTTACTTAGGTGAGCAAGCGGTGGAGTTCACACCCGAACACGGCGGGGGTATGAATGAACAGCCGGCGGAACCGGAGCCCATTAAAGGGTTCGCATATACCGGTGACCAGCCGGATGGCGGGACGCTGGTTCAGGCCAAAGAGGTCGGCTATGGTGAATTTGTTTCCGGACTGATCCGGAAGCAGTATCCGGAAGATGCCGTCGAAGCCGTTCAGAACAATTTGCTTGTCGCGTTAAAGGATAAATCCGGCGCCAAAGCGGCGCAATATAAGCAGGAGTTTGACGACTACAACGCCTACCGGGCAGCATGTAAAGAGAGCGCTAAAAAAGTGCTTGGATTGCAGTAGTCGCAGCCGCGTGGGGGAGCGATAGAAAAAGCCCCCGACACCTATACAATAAATTACCACATTTAAGCATAAAAACATCTACCGATGCTGTCGAGGGCTAAATCCCCGCACCGGTAGATGTTTTTTTTAATGTGGTAATGCGCAAATATAGGAATAATTTTTTAATGTACAATGAAGGTCTATGAACTACTAACGTTTAACAGGGAACTGTTAAACAAAATAATAGTGGCCGGTATT
>JAITSM010000080.1 GCA_031287815.1 Prevotellaceae bacterium | reverse complement strand
AAAAAAGTAAGGACAAACGGATTATCAACGTAACTTATATCGAAACGGATCTGGGAATGATGATTGCTGCCGCAAGCGATAAAGGTATCTGTATGTATGAGTTTGCCGATTACAAACATCTGGACTTGGAATTACGGCAGTTGGCAGAATCGTGCAAAGCGCCGCTGGTACAGGGCAATAATCCCCATTTCGATACGCTGAAAAAGCAAATAGAGGAATATTTCGCAGGTAAACGTCGTGATTTCGATATTCTGTTGGATTTGGTTGGAACGGAATTTCAAAAGCAAGTATGGCTTTCTTTGTTGCAAATCCCATATGGTAGCACAACGACTTACGCTGAACAAGCCAAACGGATAGACAAACCGTCGGCAGTGAGAGCGGTGGCAAATGCCAACGGGAAAAATAAAATCAGAATCATTCTGCCATGTCATAGGGTTATAGGAGCAGACGGCGCTCTTACAGGCTATGGCGGAGGTATCTGGCGCAAGAAAAAACTGCTGGAAATGGAGCGAAAATACATTCTGCAAAACTTGACAAACACAGAAATTAAATCATTTGATTAAAATATTTGTTTTAATCGAAAAACTTATCGTGTCTTTGCCGCTGGAATTATCCATAAAAAGGACACATATATGACAAAGATTAATGCGAAAGGGACGCTCGACGCCTCAACCGAAGAAAAGATAAAAAATGCGGCGCGTACGGCCTTTCATAAGAAAGGCTACTTATTTTGAGCGAAATTCGCCATCGGCCGGAAGATTTATTTGAAAAATTACCGGTAAAGGCATCGTTAAAAAACGCTGTTGATGTGGGAATACCTGATGGAAAACGAATGGCCTTCCATCAATGATTTTATCACCACGCCGATTGGCGGCGTCTGTCTTGGCGAAATCACCTTCAGGCTTTCCGGGAAGGAAAATTTACTTATCCGGAAGGAAAATTTACTTATCCGGATAGTATGAAAAAAATTTCCTTTTTGATGCTGACCTATACCCAAAAATCTTTCTGGGAAATTTATCGAAAAAGGAGTTAAGAGTTAAGAGTGCTGGCGCCAGCCAACTCTTAGTTCTTAACTCAACAAAACGCCGGAAAACATAGATGTGATAGAAACAATCACACGTGTGATGAAACCAAAAAATCCATTTTTGAAACTCATAAATCCATTTTTGAAGTTTATCACACGTGTGATGAAACCTATCACAGGTGTGATGAAATCAAAAAATCGAAAAATGAAACTGAAAAATCGAAAAATGGAATCCGTTTCACGTGTGATGAAACCCGTCACAGGAGAGATAAAAAAAATCACACGTGTGGATTTTTCATTAATTCGGCAGAAAACAAAAGTGAAGGGTGAAGGGTGCTGGCGACAGCCAATTCTCCATTCTCCATTTTCAATTCTCCATTAAAAAAGCCCGGAGGGCTTGAATTTTCATAACCCCCTGCAAGTGAAGCGGAGCGGAACGCAGCATGGGGGTAAGATGACACTTCCTGCTTTTCGCGCAGAGCACAGGTTTTCCGCTATGCACGGACAGTGCGCCGCGCGAAAGGCAGTGGGGGCTTTTCCGCAGGCTGCGCTGCGCTTGCCTGCGGTTATGAATATTTCGCCCCTTCGGGGCTTTTTTGAGTTAAGAACTAAAAGTTAAAAGTTGGCTGGCGCCAACACTTTTAACTTTTAGTTTTTAACTTTTAGTTTTTAACTTAAAAAGGCGCCAGCCATTGTCGACTGCAAACTGCCTGCTGACTCCGGCGCCATCGGCAACTTCCCCCCAAAGTCCATCCTCCCATAAAATATTTTCCCCCCTCATTTGTCTTCCATTATGGAAGGGCGCAATTAAGGCGCCCGGTAGGAAATAATTTAATAAATGTGAAGGCATGTTTTGGAATAAAAAGAAATGTATAGCCAATGTGATGGAAGGCCGGTGCTGTAATTGCCGGCGCTGCGTGCGGATTTGCCGGCACGGCGTGCTGGAAACCTGCGAGGTGTCGGGGAGAATGACTACCTTTGTTAATCGCCCCGAACGATGCACAGGATGCGGAAAATGCAGGGCTGTTTGTCCCGAAAAGGCCATCGAGCTAATAGAAAAATACGGTTAAACCATTTTAAAATTACGAAATATGAAAAGAATAGTCAAAATCGCAGGACACGTTTTATTGCATGCGGCTGCCTTAGCCGGCTTCGGCGCGGCCGTTATGCTGTTATGGAATGGGTTGATGCCCGCAATTTTCGGCTTAACGGCTATCGGTTTCTGGCAGGCGCTGGGTTTACTGGCGCTCGCACGCGTGTTGTTTGGCGGCGCAGGCCATCATCGTTGGGCAGGAGGGTGGGCGCGCCGCCATCATAGCCCCGTCCGGGAAAAATGGCAAAAAATGACGCCCGAAGAACGGAAGGAGTTTGTGAAAAACCACTTCCGGCATCATTTCGGACACGATTTTTACCAAACAGGCCAACCCGAAACAACAGAGTAAGGTGCCGGCAAAAAAACACTACGACATAGAAAAACTGATTGCCGTTTATCGACCGCGGCTGAAGTCCTTTATCGGCAGGCGGGTTGACGGGAAGGAAGATGCGGAAGATATTTTACAGGATGTTTTCTACCGGTTGATAAAAACGCTCAACGCCGCTTTAAACCCTGTCGAGCAGGTGTCGGCGTGGCTGTACCGTGTAGCGCGAAACGCCATCATCAACCACTACATTAAAAAGCGCGAAGAACGGCTGCCCGCCTGCCGGAACGATGAAGGGGACAACGAAATCCTGCAGGATTTTTCGGAAGCGCTGTCCGGCGAAACCGCCGCCACGCCCGAGATGGAGTACCTCCGCGCACTGGTTTGGTCGGAACTCGAAGCCGCCCTTGCGGAACTGCCGCCCGAACAGCGGGAAATTTACGAATTAACAGAATTTGACGGTATCCCGGTAAAGGAAATCGCCCAGACGACAGGCGTGCCGGTTAACACCCTTTTGTCGCGCAAGCATTATGCAGCGCTGCACCTGCGCAAACGAATGAGATACCTGTATGAAGATATTGTTTGCTCGTAAGCCGCCCATTTATTCCGCCCGCCTTCCTAATGGCTGATTATTTCATCTTCCGAGGGCTTGTCGATATTCTTTAGGTACTTTTTCGTTTCCGCCGCCACTACCCCGCTCAACAAAACCAGGGCAATCAGATTGGGGATAGCCATCAAACCGTTGGTAATATCCGCAAAATTCCAAATCAAATCCAGCGAAAAAACCGCGCCGGCGAATACCATGACGAGATAGGCTATTTTATAAGGCAGCACCGATTTCCGCCCGAAAAGGTATTCAATGGATTTTTCGGCGTAGTACGACCAGCCGATAATGGTGGTAAAGGCAAACATTAAAAGGGACAGCCCGAGAATCATTTCCCCGAAAGGAATGCCGGAAAAGGCGAGCTGCGTCAAGCTAAAACCGGCGAGTTCCGACTTCCAGGCGCCGGTGTTGATGATGACCAAACCCGTGAGGGCGCAAATGATGACCGTATCCCAAAAGGTGCCGGAAGAAGATACGAGCGCCTGGCGGACAGGGTTGCGGGTGCGCGTGGCGGCGGCGACAATCGCGGCGGAGCCCAGCCCCGACTCGTTGGAAAACAACCCGCGGGCAACGCCGTAGCGGGCGGCCAGCATGATGGTTACGCCGGCAGCGCCGCCGCCGGCCGCCTTAAATGAAAAAGCCTCGTTAAAAATCAACTTTATAGTATCCGGTAAAGCGTCGTAACCGGTAATCAATATAAACAAACATCCGGCGACATAAAAGCAGGCCATAAAGGGTACGATGCTCTGGCTTACGCGCGCAATGCTTTTGATGCCGCCGATGATGACCAGTCCGGCGATGACTGCCAGGAGGAGGCCTATCAGTATTTTCGTTTCGACCAAAAGCCCGAAAATGTGTATCTCGGGCGCCAGGTGGAAGGTAGTAAAAACCGCGTCCTTTATGGAGTTGGACTGGGTGGAGGAGCCGATGCCGAAAGCGGCGAGGGCGGCAAAAGCGGCAAAGAGAATCCCGGAAATCCGCCCGAGCCTTTTATTTTTCAAGCCATATTGCAGGTAATACATCGGGCCGCCGGCAATACTGCCGTCTTTTCGCATCGCCCGGTATTTCACGGCAAGCAGGCCTTCGGCGTATTTTGTGGCGATCCCCAAAATCCCCGTCATCCACACCCACAGTACGGCTCCCGGCCCGCCGAGCGCAATAGCGGTGGCGACGCCTACGATATTCCCCGTGCCTATGGTCGCGGCAAGGGCGGTTGCCAGTGCGCTGAACTGGCTTACGTCGCCGTGCGCGTGCCTGTCCTGCGTCACGGAGAGGCGAATCGCCCGGCCGATATACCTTTGAATAAATCCCAGCCGGATGGTTAAGAAAATATGCGTTCCGAAAAGGAGTATCAGCAGCGGCCATCCCCACAGCCAGGAGGACAGGTCGGCAATAAATGTAGAAAGGTTGTCCATCGTCTCTTATTGATTATGTTTTTTGCAAAGATAGCTTTTTAATTATGAAGTATGAAGTAGGAGGTATGAAGTAGGAGGTATGAAGTAGGAGCGCTGGCGCCAGCCAACTTTCAATTCTCCATTAATAAAGCCCCGAAGGGGCGGAATATTCATAACCGCAGGCCAGCGCAGCGCAGCCTGCGGAAAAGCCCGCCCTGCCTTTCGCGCGGCGCACTGTCCGTGCATAACGGAAAACCTGTGCTCCGCGCGAAAAGCAGGGAGTGCCATCTTGCCCCATGCTGCCACCGCTCCGCTCCACTTGCATGGGGTTATGAAAATGCAAGCCCTACGGGCTTATTCAATGGAGAATGGAGAATTGAAAATTGAGAATGAAAGTTTCCGGCGACAGCGCCCTTCACCCCTCACTCTTCACCCATTCTCCATTATTTTCCCCCTTCCTTTTTCCGCCAAAAAGAACAGAATTTCAAAAATTTTTATTTATTT
>JAITSM010000017.1 GCA_031287815.1 Prevotellaceae bacterium | reverse complement strand
GGAAGACCTCCGGCCCCGCCTTGAAGGGAAGACGGAGAGACAGAAGAACCCCTTCAAGAAGGACACGTTGGCCTGGGCTACGTGGACAATAGCCCGTCTGGGCGGTTGGAAAGGGTATGCCAGTCAGCGACCACCCGGCGTTATTACCCTCCATGATGGATATCTCCGATTCCAAAGTATCTTTGACGGTTGGATATTGGCAAAAGTTGTGTATAAACGATAGCTTCGGAGGGGGCTGGGGGGAGGTCTATCGTGCAATCATAAACGTCGTCATCTTTTTCCCCTTATAATCCCCTTTGCCGTGCACGGTTACTTCCGCCATGCCGACGTTGGTATTATTCTTATAGGTTACTTCGAAGTCTTTGCCCAGCGAGAGCACGGCCGTCGGCTGTCCTTCCTTGCGGTAGTGCACCTTCGGGACGGGGGTGATGGCCCTTTCGGTGTATTGCTGCACGTCGATGGGTTCGATCACGCAATTATCGCCGGCGGCGAGGTCATGCACCGGATGCCGGCGGCCGGATTCCACTGCCAGGGTTTCTTTGAAACGCTCCATCACGACGTTCAACTCGGCAAGGAGCGCCCTGTAGTAATTCTTTTCATAATGTTTTTTTTAGTTGTTAATGATAAAACATGGATTTATAAATAATAGGACATAGACTTCTTTGGATGGAAAACGGGCAGGTAGGAACAGGTATCGAGAGGCATTTTCCATTTTCCATGCTCCATGCTCCATTCAAAACGGGGCTCGAACCTACTTGCTCGGAACCGAGCAACCCCCAACGGGCGCTCGAACCGACTTGCTCGAACCGAGCAACCCGCAACGGGGCGTCGAACCGACTTGCTCGAACCGAGCAACCCCCAACGGGGCGTCGAACCGGCTTGCTCGAACCGAGCAATTCTCCAACGAGTGCTCGAACCGACTTGCTCGGTTCCGAGCAACCCGCAACGGGGCGTCGGCGGGCTGTGGTATGCCTGCAAAAAAAAATTTCGCGCCTGCGGCGGGCTGTTTTTTGGGATGTTTAGTAAGAGGGGATTATGTGCTGTGCTGTGCTGCTTCGCAACACAAAGGTTGCGACAAATTCCGTTGCGGCGCAAGGGGTTTGAGAGTATTTTATCAAGAAGTTATACACAGTACAAACTAAAAGTTATGGGAAACAGGTGCAAAGGTAGAGAAAATGTTTGAATGTGCAAAAAAAATGTTGTTTTAGGTATGAAGTATGAGGTATGAGGTATGAGGTAGGCGCCAGCCACTGCCTACTGCCAACTGAGAACTGCCTACTGAGTAACTGCGTCAGCCCCCGTTGACCGTTCACCTAGTTAAATGACGCTTCATTTAACAGGCCAACTCCCATGCCAGCGCCATTGCGCCAACGAAGGCACAATAGACGGCAAAGTAGATGAGTTTGCCGCGTTTGACAATAGCGAGCATCCATTTGCAGGCGGCGCAACCGGCAGCAAAGGCAGCAATGAAGCCAATGCACAAGGCAGATGCAGGCATGCCGGCAGCGCCGGAAAAACCGCCTTTCATCAAATCCAGCAAGGCCTCCCCCAAAATGGGAACCAACACCATGAGGAATGAAAATTGCGCGACGGTTTCTTTCCTGTTACCCAACAGCAGGCCGGTAGAAATGGTGGCGCCGGAACGCGAAAGTCCCGGTAACACGGCGCAGGCCTGCGCAACGCCGATAAAGAAAGCGTCGCGAAAAGAAATCTTTTCTTTTGTTCTTGGTTTGGCATAATAGGCGAACGCCAACAACGCTGCCGTAACCAGGAGGCACGCGCCCACCAATAACAGCCCCGAGCGGAACAGCGATTCGATATAGTCTTTGAAAAATACGCCCACCACCGCCACCGGTATCATCGAGAGGATAATTTTTGATACGTACTGCGTTTCGCCGTTCCATTGAAAACGGAACAGACCTTTGCCCAAACCGGCAATTTCTTTCCAGAGAATTAAAATCGTGCTGCACACCGTAGCCGCATGCACCGCTACGGCAAATGTCAAACTGTTTTCGCCCTGTAGCCCGAAAAGCGTTTCTCCTATCTGTAAATGTCCGCTGCTGCTTACCGGAAGAAATTCCGTCAGCCCTTGAATCAAGCCAAGTATAAGCGCCTCCCACCAATCCATGCGCGTTTACTTTTCTGTTGTTTTGGGTTTGCGCATGATAGCATAAACTTCTATCGCAAAGCCGGCAATCACGATAATGGGCGCTAAGGTGATGCGCGTGAAGCTAAATAATTTCGCCCCGTCGAAGGCCTCCGGATTGTCGCTTCCGCCGCCCAGCATAAGCAAAAAACCGACTACAATTACGCCAAAACCAATAGCAATATATTTGTAGTTTTGCCGGTCGATAGCAAACCACGCCGTTTGTTTCGCCGCCTTGTCGGTAGCGACGGCGGCCGTTTTCTTTGTCGTGATGTTTTTTTGTGCCATATTTTTGTATTTAAAAATTTCATTCTTTGCCGTTAAATAGCGTACAATTCGTCGTTGTTGATGTGCAGGAACCGCGTAACCGAAAAGTAAGTGGATACCCAACTAATCAGCATGCCCAGCAGCAGTATCACCGCAAATAGCACGCCTACCACGCGGGCGTCGATAAATCCCAGCAGTTCGCCGAATTCATTTTGCAACACATACACCACGCCGGTGATTAACAATATCGCAATGACGCCGGCAATGACGCCTTGCAGCAAACTCCGCAGCAGGAACGGCCGCCGGATGAACGCCCGCGTAGCGCCGACCAAGCTCATGGTATTTATCAAAAACCGCTTGGCATGAATGCTGAGGCGGATGGTATTGTTGATAAGTACCATGGAAATGAACAGCAACAAGGTAATAAATACCAGCATCACCAACCCGATTTTATTGATGTTTTGGTTTATCAAATCAATCAGCGAGCGCTGGTACGACACTTCGCGGATATGCGGAATAGCCTGCAACTGCTTTTCAATCGAAGCCACGCTGTCGGCGTCGGCATAAGCCGCCGTCAGCTTCGCCTCAATGGATACCGGCAGCGGATTGTAATTGAATGCCGCCATAAAATCAGCGCCGAGCAACTGTTTCATCTCTTCGGCCGCCTGCTCTTTGGAAATATATTTTGTTTGGCGAACAAACGGCGCAGCGTCTAACTGTTTGCGTACCCAAGCGGCGTCGGCTTCGCTGGCGTGCTCGTCCAAAATAATCGACAAACTCAGGTTTTCCTTAAAGAATATGGACAAGCGATGCGCATTAAGCAGTAATATCCCGGCCGCTCCCAATAAAAATAACACAAGGGAGATACTAATCACCGCCGACACGTAAGAAGTGCGCACCCGGCCTGCCGTCATTCGTTGTTTATGTTTTGCCATACAGCGTTACTATGTGAGATGCAAAGGTACAAAAGAAAGAGGAAATATGCATTACACCAGCGGAATTTTCCGGAAAAAATCTTCGTCCAGCGGTTGCAGCCACACGAAATCAAGCGGGATTTCAGGGTAAGCCGTGCGGAAAATTTTATATTTACTTTCGCGAATAGTTTCCCTGTCGTATTTGACTTCTACCGCATGCGGTTGCGCCGGAGAGCGCAGGATAAAATCCACTTCGTTGCCGGCGGCGGTGCGCCAAAATAAAATATCGTCCGTATCATATTTTTCCGCTAATAACCGGAAATACATATTTTCCCACAACTCGCCTTTATCCACGCGCACTTCCGGCGATTGAAAATTATGCAACAGGCAATTTCGCAGCCCCGTATCCATTAAATATACCTTTGACATTTTGGTCAGTTCCTTGCGCAGGTTTTTGAAAAACGGTTTTATCAATGCAATATGGAAACATTTTTGTAAAATGTACAAATAATTTATGACGGTTTCATTGGAAATCCTCACCGTCGCCGCCAGTTCGTTAATATTTACCAACTGTCCCGGCCGGTTGGCCAGCAGGCGGAATAATGTATAAAAAGCCGTTTCGTTTTGAACGCCCGCTTCCAACACATCGCGTTTCACAAAAGAGTCGCGGAGATCCGTTAAGTAAGCGATTTTTTCATTGACGTCGGGCTCGGTTACTACGGCGGGATAGCCGCCATACAACATATATTGTAGCCATTCATGTTGCAACAATTCCCCTTGCTGCGTTTTTGCATCCGGATACGCCCGGATGCGTAACACTTCTTGCAAAAGTTCTTCTTTCCCACGTAGCCGTAAGTGTTCGGAAAACGAACAAGTCAATAACCGGAAAATACGTTTCCGCCCCGCCAAAGAATCATTAAATTTCTCATCCAGATAAAATGCGCTACTGCCGGTAGCCACTATCTTTACCGCCGCACTGTATTCGTCGTGCAGCAATTTTAAAAAATTGGACGGGTCGTCTAAATATTGAATTTCGTCGATGAATATCACTATGCGCCGGGTTGTTTCTGGCAACAATTTTAATGTGTTCAGCGGGCTTTCATTTAACGTTTTTAGCAGGTTTTTATTTTCTAAATTCAGAAAAACGGAGGGCTTTCCGGCTTTTTTACAATAACTTTCCAATTGGTGCAATAAGGTGGACTTTCCGGTTTGCCGCGCACCGGTAAGTATGGTAAAATCTTTTGAAGGAAGATGCGCTTTCAGTGCATCAAATAAATCCCGTTGCATTTTTCACTTTTTTGCGCTACAAAAATACAACTATTTTTTGATATATTTATCAGCACTCGGTAAATTATCCGATATTTTTACTACAACACTCGGTAAAATATCCGATATTTTACCAACTGCATTTGGCAAATTATCCGATATTTTTACTACTGCTTGCCTGTTCCGTCCGGTATTTTTTGAGCCAGTGCAGGAAGCCGAACGACGCCATTCCTATTTTTGTAAAACTCTCCAGCGCAAGGAACAGCAAGCCGCCGAAAGGATAGCGAATAGCATTCGTAACATTCACGACCATCCATGCCGCCCAGCAATCCAGCTTCTTCTGCGCCGACAGCCATTGCGCCGTGAGGATAACAACTAAAATAAACGCATCTAAAAACGGTTGCTCCGCCTGCCGCACCGCCGGAAACCACAGGTGTAACCGGGAAACGATAGCTCCCAAACCGGCGGTCAATACCGCCACCGCAAGCAATACCAACCACCGTCGCCGGTTGTCCAGCAAGGTTATTTTCAGCTCATGCTGTTGGTTGGCTTCATTGGCGCGGGGGTGCGTCCAGCGGTAATGCCCGAACATGTTTATGGCAAACGAAATCGGTTGCAACAGCATGCTTGAGTACAATCCCTTTTGTAAAAACAGCGGAAACAACAGCAGGTTGTACAGGTAACCCACCCAGAAATTCGCCGTTTTGGCGCGCATGGCCAAAAAAATGCAAACCAGGCCGGCAGCTGTGCAAACGACTTCCAGGTAGCTCACCTGTTGCCTGCCGACCGTAAAAAAAATTGTGTGTACGTCAAAAAAAGTAAACATAAAATGAATTTATTGCTCCCAACGGGCGCAAATGGGGCGCAAAGATACAAAAATAAGTCGTAAGTCGTGAGTCGTAAGTGGCGAGTTTTGGGGTAAGAAATTGAGATAAAATTTGGAGATAAAAAAAATGTAGTTATATTTGTGCCGTAATTATACGTTCTTTGAAATATAAATTGATATTAGAAATAATATCGCTTTAACTTTTATTCTTACTTCGAAATCTGGTAAATTTCAACAATCATAAGAATATTAGTAATACGATTAAAGATGGGTCGTTATACTTATTATGATTGTGGGTTGCCAGAACCTCGAAGTGGTAAGCATAACGACCTACATTCATTTTGTGGTAGTCACCAAATAAAAGTTAGCAAAATTAGCAGCGAACAAAAATTCGTAGCAAGGGGTTGTTTTATAGAAAAAAGTTTGTGTTTGGAAACAACCCTGATGCTGCGAAAACAGAATATAGGCTTGTAGACAATAGAACATAGACAAAAATATTAACCCTTAAATTATATTAGTATGAAAAAAATTTTTCTCTCTTTGCTTTCCCTTATGGGATTTGGCGTTTCTGCATTTGCACAACAAAGCCACATTAACATCGAAATGCTCGGCGCAACGTACACGATGCCTGCCGTGCAATTTCGCGTGTCATGGGCTGCTATTCCCACAGGAACTTGTCATAATTCCAAAATCTGGCTGTGGGTGGATTATATTCCGGTAGTAAACAACCAACCTTCCGGCTCGTGGACACGCGCCACTGTGGCCAACCCTTCGCCCGGAACGGTTATTGCGGCTGAAACGGATAAAGGTTTTTGGTTGCAGGGGAATAGCGGCAGCTACAGTCAAACTGTAACGGTAGGATTAACGAACATCCTTCCAAATACTACTTTTAATTGGTGCGCTTATGCCTCCGACTGTCCGCCGTTTGTCATAGCCGATAATGGAACGTATATATTGCAGGGAACGCCGCCTTTTACATTAAAAGCGGCAGGCGGCGCAACTCAAATAGTAGGAGGAACCACATTAGCGGCAACTTCCTTAACTATTGCAGCGGTATATTTAACCGATAAAACGGAATGCCCAAGTTTCTTTTGTGCTTACACAGGAAGCGATTTATACAGGGACGAAACACATCTTTGTGGACACAGGCCAAACGGTGCACAGAATTGGGAAGCATATATCAAAGACAGCAAGGATGATCATATTTACCGCATTACCCAGTTTTCAGATGATAGCTGGTGGTTTACAGACCCGCTTGCTATTGCTGACAAGCGACATACAACTTGCAGTGGTAACAGTATGTATAAACCTACCAATAAACCATCCTGCCCGCCCGGCTGGACTATACCCACCCGTGCTGCTTACGTGAATAGATGGCCTGATCCGGCAAACGCTAATTCCCCTGCCAATGACCTGTGGGGTGGAGGAATGGCTAAGAGTTATGCATGGATTGAGGGACAAGGATGCAATGCCAGTGTTGAATATCGAAACTGGACGGTAATAACATCTGACTGCACCAATTGCTTCCATAGCAGTCTGAATAGTGTATGTAATGCTGGTGGGGGTTCTACCTGTTCAACGGTCGGGAGTGCGTTTGCAGCCCGCGCTTATTGTATGCGAAACTAAATATTAAAGTCGCCGCATACGCCACCCGTGAGTAAAATGTGTAGCTACACATTCGCGCTACGGAACCACTTTCAGTAGGCAGTGGCTGGCGCCAGCTCATAATTCATAATTCATACCTCCTACTTCAAAAAAAACCTATTCTGCAACTCTGTCATATTTTTTTGTACCTTTGTCGCTGAAAAATGAAAAAATGGCACAAAAACAGGTTTGGCATTGCTTTTGTTTAGGAGAAAGAACAAAAAATTTAAATTATAAATAATAAAAAAAGAAATTATGAAAATTAAACCATTAGCAGACCGCGTGCTGGTAGAACCGGCAGAAGCGGAAGAAAAAACAGCCAGCGGGATCATCATTCCCGACACGGCAAAAGAAAAACCCCAACGCGGAAAAGTGATCGCCGTAGGCAGCGGCAAGAAAGACGAACCGATGGAACTCAAAGTGGGCGACGAAGTGCTCTACGGCAAATATGCCGGTACGGAAATCAATTATGAAGGGAAGGATTACATGATGATGCGTCAGTCCGACGTATTGGCAGTGATTTAACCAATTATTAACCATTAAAAACTTAGTATTATTATGGCAAAAGAAATTAAATTTAACATCGAAGCGCGCAACCTCCTTAAAGAAGGCGTGGATGCACTGGCGGATGCAGTGAAAGTAACCCTGGGGCCCAAAGGCCGCAATGTGGTGCTGGAAAAAAAATACGGCGCGCCGCAAATAACCAAAGACGGTGTAACGGTAGCAAAAGACATTGAACTCGACGACCGTTTTGCTAACACCGGCGCCCAAATGGTGAAAGAAGTAGCCTCGAAAACCGCCGACCAGGCAGGCGACGGCACGACCACCGCTACGGTGTTGGCGCAGTCAATTATCAACGTAGGGTTGAAAAACGTAACCGCCGGCGCCAATCCGATGGATTTGAAACGCGGTATCGACAAAGCGGTAGCCGTTGTGGTGGAAAACCTGAAAAAGCAAAGCCAGTCCGTAGGCGACGACATTACCAAAATCGAACAGGTTGCGACCATCTCGGCCAATAACGACAACAACATCGGTAAACTGATTGCCGAAGCTATGGGCAAGGTGAAAAAAGAAGGCGTTATTACGGTAGAAGAAGCCAAAGGCACGGGTACCGAAGTGAAGGTGGTAGAAGGGATGCAGTTCGATCGCGGCTACATTTCGGCCTACTTTATGACCGACGGCGAAAAAATGGAAGCCGTACTCGAAAACCCGCTGATCTTGATTACCGACAAGAAAATTTCGACAATGAAAGACCTGATGCCGGTACTCGAACCGGTAGCGCAAGGCGGCCGCGCCCTGCTCATCATTGCCGAAGATGTGGACGGCGAAGCGCTTTCGACATTAGTGGTGAACCGCCTGCGCGGCACTATCAAGATTGCCGCCGTGAAAGCCCCGGGCTTCGGCGACCGCCGCAAGGAAATGCTGGAAGATATTGCCATCCTCACCGGCAGTATGGTTATTTCCGAAGAAAAAGGATTGAAGCTCGAAGGCGCCCGGATGGATATGCTGGGTAAAGCCGAAAAGGTGACCATCGACAAGGAAAATACCACTATCGTCAACGGCGGCGGCGAAAAGAAAAATATCGACAACCGCGTGGCGCAAATCCGCAAGCAAATCGAAACCACCACCAGCGACTATGACCGCGAAAAATTACAGGAACGCCTCGCCAAGCTGGCCGGCGGCGTAGCTGTATTGTACATAGGCGCTGCCACGGAAGTAGAAATGAAAGAAAAGAAAGACCGCGTGGAAGACGCATTGAGCGCCACCCGCGCCGCCGTAGAAGAAGGCATTGTTCCCGGCGGCGGCGTAGCTTACATCCGCGCGATTGAAGCGCTGGATAAGCTCAAAGGCGAAAACGAAGACGAAACTACCGGTATCCTCATCGTAAAACGCGCGATCGAAGAGCCCCTGCGCCAGATTGTGGAAAACGCGGGCGTAGAAGGCAGCATCGTAGTGCAGAAGGTGAAGGAAGGCAAAGCCGATTACGGCTACAACGCCCGCACCGACAAATACGAAGACCTCTACAAAGCCGGCGTTATCGACCCGACCAAAGTAACGCGCATTGCATTGGAAAATGCCGCCTCTATTGCCGGCATGCTCCTCACAACGGAATGCGTGCTGGTCGATAAGAAGGAAGAAACGCCTGCCGTTCCGCCAATGGGCGGCGGCGGCATGGGCGGCATGATGTAAGAACGCCGCGTATACGCAAAATGAATGCGCACCGAGCGCATGGAACCGGAAGAAAGGCTGTTCACGAAAGTGAGCGGCCTTTTTTCGTTATCCGGATTTTTCCCGAATTTAATATCTGTAAAACCTGTCCTAAGCTGTGTCCACCTGTGGGGCAAGTAGGAAGTAGGAAGTATGAAGTATGAAGTATGAAGTAGTAAGTAGGAGGTCTGAGGTGGCTGGTGCC
>JAITSM010000213.1 GCA_031287815.1 Prevotellaceae bacterium | reverse complement strand
CTTACCGATTTGCACCGGTAGAATCTTCTGTTTTGTCTCGTGTCATACACTACTCACGCAGCTTACGTATGACCCTTTACTTACCTCTTATATCTTCTCTTCAATACGTCAAAGACCGCTCTTATTCCGCCTCCTTTTTCAGAAACGGGCTGCAAAGGTAATACTATTTTCTATTCCTGCAAAATTATTTTATACCCTTTATCCTAAAACACTGGAAAAGAAAATGATTTTTTTCGAAAAGACACTAACCTAAACAAAAAAATACCGCGAAATTACTACCATAGCTCTCCCGACAACGGCGGAACAACCGCTTCATACGCTTGCGCCGGAAGAAACTTTAAATCACAGCAGCATTGCAGCAACCCGCAGGCGACTTGAAGATGCTGCTGCGTGAGGGAAATAAAATACTGCCGTTTGTTGGCGCGTTTCGTAGCCGCCGCATGCAGCAATAGTTGCGTAATACACCCCAACTCCCAACGAATACGCCCGGCAAATAATTTCCGCCCCTGACACGTCATCTTTGGAATAATTTCATTACAATTTCCTACAAACGTTACTACTGTTTTATACAGCGGCGTCTGCATAAAATCGGTGGAATAGACTAATTCGTATTTCATGGAAATGGGTTTAAAAGGTGGAACGGGGAGCCCTAATGATAGCAAGATATAACATTGTTAGGAAGCAACATTGTGTTCCCATTAAACAATTATTTTAAAATATTATAAATCGCGCACGCAACGAACATTCCTTTTTCCATTGCGTTCCGTCGCATCCGAACAGGGCAGGCCCGTCACGGTGGCGGAGCGGTAGTACCAATGAACTGCGCTGAATCCGCACACGTAGGCGGTGTGTACGGTTCCGCATGTCCATTCATTATAGGCGCAGAGCCACAAGGTCAGCCCGTAAGTATCCGGGCCGCCGAATTCTTCAGCACCTAAGTATGGTTGGGGATCTACTGTAGTAGTGGCATAGGGGCAGAATTCGTTGCTCGAAGGGAGCACCCAACCCATAGGGCAGACATCACTAACACGTCTGGAGTTGGCATCGCCAGCATAAGGGCCGGCACCGGTTGCAGTGGAATTATAGAAACGTCCGCAACCGTAATGAGCGCCACAACTACGGTCAGTACCTCGAATGGTATAACCTGTTGCCGTCGGGTTAGGTTTTCCGTCCCACATTAAATCTTCTGCCATCCACCAAGTATTGGTCGGCATTTGTACAATGCGGTAAATGTGATTATCCCGCACATCTTTTATCCATGCTTCCCAATTCTGCGCACCGCTAGTGCGTTGCTGGCAAAGATGCGTAGCGTCAATAAATAAATCGCTTCCCTGATAAATACAGAAAACACCCGGACATGCTGTTGCATCTATTATAGTGATGGGTGTAATGGTCAGAGCCGAAGCGGTAAGCGTTGTACCGGTTATCGGTTGGGTTGCTCCATCAGAAGCTGTCAATGTAAATGGCGGCGTGCCGCGCAAAGTATAAACGCCACTGTTCGCTGTTACATTCGGCGGGTAGTCGGAAACATAAGCACACCAATTAAAATTACTTTCGGTAATGTTTAATCGGACAGTAACGGTTGCGCTGTAATTGCCGCTGTCGCCTTGCAACCAAAACCCCTGCCGGTTGCTGCCGTCATACGAAATGGAGGCTGTAGGCGACGCAGCCGAAACGGCTGCACGTGTCCATGTATTCCCACTTGTCGTATTATTGCTATTGATTTTGATGTAGTCTATCCACACCCATACTTTAGAAAGGTGCGTAGCATCTCGAGAATCTGCATTCCACCATACGCGGAAAGACACGGTTTTGTCCGTGTAATTTACGCCGAGCGGCTCGACGTTTGTTACCTGTGTGCTTGCTGCAACGCTTACCAGCATTGCTAAAAAGAAAAGAATTGTTTTCATAATTTTTTATTTTAAAATTGTTATTACTTTTTGCAGCGTTGGGGTTGTTTTATACGAATACCTGCAAACACAAACAACTCTTATAAAACAATCCCCTGCTGCAATTTTTTTCTCATTGCCATTTTTCACGATTTCTACATTAGTTTGCGGTATTTCTTTAAAAAGAAAACGTGAATTTTAATTTAAAACTACCTGAGGTCTCGCAAACCCACATCCGTAAAATAAATTTAAAACTCACGTTGTATACATGAATTTAATACGGATGTTGAAATTTTGCGAGTTTCAGGTATCAATAAAAAAGAACATCATTAAACGCTGCAAATATAAAACAATATTTTTTATCTGCAAACATTCCTTTTTCTTTTTTGTTGTTTAGCTTTCCGATATATCCACACACACACATTTACCCCTCCCCAATGAGGGTCCATTGCAGTATGCAGG
Organism: Prevotellaceae bacterium; assembly: GCA_031287815.1. Lineage (GTDB taxonomy): Bacteria > Bacteroidota > Bacteroidia > Bacteroidales > UBA932 > JAIRKX01. The sequence goes on along the minus strand of JAITSM010000213.1, from coordinate 14,823 downwards.
GGCATTTTACGGTCTTGGGGTGATGGGAAGCGACTATAAAAGCATTTTTGAGCCCTGCGGAACGGTTGCGGCAACTGCCGCAAGCCTGTTTTCGCCTCCGGAAGGGGTTGCGGCAACTGCCGCAAGCCTGTTTTTACCTCCGAAGGGGGTTGCGGCAACTGCCGCAAGTCTGCTTTCACTTCCGGACAGGTTTGCGGCAACTGCCGCAAGCCTGTTTTTGCCTCTGAAGGGGGTTGCGGCAGTTGCCGCAAGCCTGTTTTTGCCTCCGAAGGGGCTTGCGGCAGTTGCCGCAAGCGTGTTTTTATTTCCCGACAGGGAAAAATAACCGGATATATATCTATTCTGAGGGGGGGCGCAGCTTTTAGTTCTTAGTTCTTAGTTCTTAACTTCCCGTTGACTGCCTACTGAAAACTGCCCTCGGGCGCCCGCCCATTTCTCCTTTTCCATTTTTTATTAGGCCACGCTGTCTTTTGCGTGTTTAATCATAAAGTGGAGGCGGTTGAGGATGTTGGCTTCGGAGGTGTCGGCGTCGAAGTCGAGGAAAAGCAGCTGCATGGCGGGGTATACTTCGCGTACGCGTTTTTCGATGCCTTTGGCGATAATGTGGTTGGCAATGCAGCCGAAAGGTTGCAGGCTAAGGGCGTTGAATACGCCGGATTCGGCAAAGGCGGCCAGTTCTGCGGGGATGAGCCATCCTTCGCCGAATTGCGCCGAGAGGTTGATTATCTTCGCCGCCTTTTCGGCGTCTTCGTAGAGGTCGCTGAAGGGGCGGTAATAGCGGAAGGCGGCGGCTACGCGGTCGAATTTGCGGGCGTAGTAATACACTATTTTATAAATCGCGTCGTTCACCACCAGCGGCAGGGTGTTGCGCTTGATATGGTGGTGATGGTTGTGCCGCATGTTTACAAAACCGGAAATAAAAAAATTGTAGAGCGACGGCGCCACCACTTCCACGCCCTGTTCCGAGAGCCATTGCAATACATTTTTATGACTAAAGGAATTGTATTTTACATAAATTTCACCCACCACGCCGATAATCGGGACATGATCGTTGGGCGTGATGATGCTGTTAAATTCGTCGGCCGCCTCTTTTACCAGCCGGAACAGCGCCGCCCGGTTGCGTTGCAGGATATAGGGTTTGGCAAGGTTAATGTATTTATAGCGCAGGCGGGCGGCAGCGCCTTTTTCTTTTTCGCGCACTACGGCGGCATAGTAAAATTTGGTGAGGCAATCGGCATACAGCAAGGCAAAGAAGGTGATGATAAGCGCACGCGGCCAGCGGAGCTGGAAGCCCGGCTGCTCGTTGTAGATGTCGTTGTGGAAGGCGACGGATACCACCGGGATGTCGTTGAAACCCGCCGCCTGCATGGCGCGTTTGATAGAGGCAATGTAGTTGGTGGCGCGGCACTGCCCGCCGGTCTGGGTAATGGCGACGGCGATTTCATGGCGGTTGTATTTGCCGGACTTCAACGCCTTCACAATGTCGCCGACCACCAGGATTGCCGGGTAACAAATTTCATTGTTCACATAACGCAGCCCCTGGGTTACCGATTCCGAATCGCTGGGTGGCAAGATTTCTATGTCGACGCCCATCAGCTTGAATATTTCGGGCAGGAGTTCCGAATAGCCTTCGGCAAAATAGGGCGCAATCACTTTGCGGTAGCGGTCGTTTTTCGTGAATGCGGGCGGCGCGACGAAGGGCATTTCGCGGCGGCGCGGCGGGCTGAAACGCAGGCTGTCTACCATAGAGCGGATGCGCAGCCGCAAGGAGCCGATATTATTGACTTCGTCAATTTTCAGTAAAGTGAGGTTTTTCCCTTTCCGTTTAAGGATTTCATTTACTTCGTCCGTCACCAGCGCATCGGGGCCGCAGCCGAAGGAGGTGAGCTGTACGTAATGGATATTGTCGTTGCTGTCGGCGACGAACTGCGCGGCTTTAAAAATCCGGTTGGGGTACGCCCACTGGCTTACGGCATGCAGCTGGCCGTACACATGGCCGCTCCGCGCCCGCGCAATGTCTTCGGTGATGACGTCTACGCCCATTTGGGTAATAAATTCCGAGACCTTGTGCTGCACCAGCGGGTCGGCGTGGTAAGGGCGCCCGGCCAGCAGGATAACCATGCGTTGCCCGGCTCTGGCGTCGTCGAGGAGCTGGAACGCCCGGCCGGACAAATGGCGGAAGTGCGCCTGCTGGGCTTGCAGGGCAAGGGTAAACGCGCGTTTAACCGTATCGCCGGGCACGTGGAGGCTGTATAAATATTCCTTGCAGGCTTTGTACAGCAGCTTGTCGTCGTTGAACGCCACCGTTGGCGCATCTATCGGCACGCCGAACTTTTCGGCGGTATTCATGCCGGCTTTAATCACGTCGGAATAACCGGTAACCACCGGGCAGTTGTAGCTGTTCGCCGAACGCGAGTCTTCCTTCTGTTCAAAGACCACGTAGGGAAACAGGATGCGGTGTACTTTTTGCTCCAGCAGGTTTAAAATATGCCCGTGCATCAGCTTGGCGGGAAAACAAATGTTGTCGGACATCACGGAGCGCAGCCCTTGTTCGTACATGGCGTAGGTGGAGGGCTGCGACAGCACCGGCTGCAAATTACATTCCACAAGCAGCGTGTGCCAGAAAGGATAATTTTCAAACATATTCAACCCGCGCGGAATTCCGATGCGCAGCTTCGGCTCGCGGAGCCGCACGGTGGCGCGGTCAAACAGCGATTGCAGTTTTATAGCATAAAGGTTGGCGCCCTCGTGGCGGGTTTCGGCCTTGTTCGAAAAGATTTTTTCACATTTATTGCCGGAATAATAATTGTTGCCATTCGAGAACTTGAATTTTTTCACGAAACAATGGTTTTCGCAGCCATGGCACTGCACCATGTCGGTCGCGAAAGTTTCCATCTCCAGCAGCCGTTCCAGCGGGGTAACGGCGGCGTGGGCGCCGGCATGCCGGGCGGCGTAGATTGCCGCGCCGTAAGCGCCCATGAGTTCGGGAATGTCGGAAAACGATACCTCCGCGCCGGACAGCACCTCCAGCGCCCGGACAATGGAAAGGTTGCGGAAAGCGCCGCCCTGCACCACGATTTGCCCGCCAAGATCGGCCACGTCTTTTAACTTTAATACCTTGTAGAGGCAGTTTTTTATCACCGAATACGACAAGCCCGCCGCAATGTCGGCAATATCGGCGTTTTCTTTGAGCGCCTGCTTCACTTTGGAGTTCATGAACACGGTGCAGCGCGTCCCCAAATCGCAAGGCGTTTCAGCCCGGCAGGCCATGTCGGCAAATTCCGCCACCGGCAAATTCAGCATATTGGCAAACCCTTCGATGAATGACCCGCAGCCCGACGAACAGGCTTCGTTAATCTCCAGCCGGCGGATAGCGCCGTTTTCAATGAACAGCGCCTTCATGTCCTGCCCGCCAATATCTAAAATGAAGGACACTTCCGGCGAAATTTTCCGTGCGGCGAGGTAATGCGCAATGGTTTCCACCAAGCCGAAATCAAGGTTGAAGGCGGCTTTTATCAGGTTTTCGCCATAGCCGGTTACCGCGCTTCCGGCTACGGCCAACGGCACGCCGTGCTGCTCCGCCGCATAGCGCAATGCGTCCAATCCGTTGATGACCGCCTGAAGCGGGTTGCCCTCGTTGCGCGCATAATAGTCGAACAGCACCCGTTCTTTGTGGTCTGTTACCACAATTTTCGTGGTGGTAGAGCCGGAATCAATACCGAGATAACAGGGCATCCGGCATTCTTCCCATGCAATCCTGTCGACAAAACGGTTACATTTTTTCTTCCGCCAGTTTTCAAAATCCGAACGGTTTTCAAACAGTTTCGGCAGCCGTTTTTCCAGCATTGATTTATCGGAAAGCTCCATGTGCTTGGCGTTGCGCAGCAGTTCGCTCAACCGGACGGCCTTGTTGTCGGCGCGCGGCGATACGGCACAGCCCCACGCCGGCACAATATGCGCATGTTTATCGAAAATACATTGTTCTCCGGGCAGCGACAGCGCCGTCTCGAAAGCCTTGTGCAAAGCAGGAATAAACGCCAGCGGCCCGCCGCAGAAAAAAACCGGCGGCGCGATTTCATAACCGCGCGAAAGCGCCGAAATGGTTTGCATCGCCACCGCATGGAAAATGGAGGCGGCGATGTCGGCCTTGCTGACGTTGCGGCTGATGAGGTTTTGGACGTCGGTTTTGGAGAATACGCCGCATCGCGAGGCAATAGGGTAGGCCTTTTCCGCTTTCCCGGCAAGGCTGCTCAGCTCGTTGACCTGGACGCCCAGCAGGCCGGCCATCTGGTCGATGAAGGCGCCGGTGCCGCCGGCGCAGCTGCCGTTCATGCGGATATCGGGCGATTGTCCCGGACGGAAAAAAATCATTTTTGCATCCTCGCCGCCAATGTCGATAAACGTTTTCACCTCCGGGAAGCGCTGTTCCATCAACGTAACCGAAGCCACCACTTCCTGTATGAACAGCGTGCCGAAACGCTCGGCAATGCCCATTCCCACAGACCCGGTAACGGCAATATCCAACGTGCAGTCGCCGATTTGGCGGAAAGCCGTAAAAAACGCCCCCATGATCGTGCGCCCCAAATCGGCGTTATGCCGCCGGTAGTCGGAAAACAGCACGCCGCCGCCGCCGTCTACAATCACCAGCTTTACGGTGGTAGAGCCTATATCCATGCCGGCGCGGTAAGCCGGAATAGTTTTTGTTGTCATCACGATGCAAAAAAATCAGGGCACAAAGATACAAATAAAAGGTAGGAAGTAGGAGGTGGGAGGTAGGAGGTGGCTGTCGCCGGAGGGCAGTAGGCAGTTTACAGTGGGGTGTAGGCAGTGGAGAATGGAGATTTTTTTTGAAGCAGGAGGCAGGAGGGTGTAGCAGCCGTTTTCAAACCGTTAATCCAGGCGGCGGTTCAAAATACCATTAAAATGGTATTGCTCATACTTCGCAGTTCCCCTACCTTTGCACCGAAATTTTTAGTAATAATGAAACGATATCGTACAATAATCCCCTCGAAACGGAACATGCGAATGAATATGTGTATGTGTCGGTATAGATGCCGGAGGGGCTTTCTGTGGATATCGTAAATCAATGTAACCATAGTAAAACTGCACGTCCGGCAAAAAATGCCGGACGTTTTTTTAGTAACGGGGCACGTATCGAAAAAATATGAAACTATAATATAAAACAAAACTTAAAACTATGAAACAAAAACTATCAGTACTATTGGCCGTGTGGCTTATCACAACAGGCTACTTGCAGGGACAGTCGCGCATCAGCGGTGCGGTTACCGATGAACGCAACGAGCCGTTGCAAGGCGCAAGCGTGGCAGTAAAAGGTCAACGCATTACTACGGTTACCGACGCCGAAGGGCGTTATTCACTTACCCTTCCAGAAGACGCAACAACGCTGGTGTTCTCATTTATCGGCTATGCCGACGTGGAAAAACCTATTAACGGGGCGACGGTAGACGCGCAGTTGTGGGAAGCGGCGAAAACACTCGATGAAGTGGTTGTTACCGCACTCGGGCAAAAACGGGCGCGCGGAACGCTCGGCTACAGCGTGCAGGAAGTAAGCAGCGATGAACTGAACAGGGCGCCGTCGCTTAATTTTACCAATAACCTGTCGGGAAAAGTGGCGGGACTCCAAATCACTTCGGCAAATACGCTGGGCGGGTCAACAAATATTATCCTGCGCGGGTTTAAGTCGCTGACGCAATCGAACCAGGCATTGTTTGTGGTGGACGGTGTGCCGGTGGATAATTCGAACCACAGTAGCCGGCGGGGATACGACCTTGGGAATGCTATTTCGGATATAAATCCATACGATATCGAGTCGGTCAGCGTGCTGAAAGGCGCAGCGGCGGCAGCATTGTACGGCTCGCGGGCGGCCAACGGTGTTATCCTTATCAATACCAAAAAGGGCGGAACGCACAACCGACTGGGGATTACGCTCCATTCCACAATCCAGTTCGGCGCTTATGACCGGAGTACATTGCCCGTCTATCAACAAGAATACGGGCAAGGGAAAGGAGGATTTTATACGGATGCCGGCGATTTGTTTGTACAATCAACCATTGACGAATCAAACGGGCCGGCTTATAACCCCAATACCTTGGTGTATACCTGGGAGTCGTTGATTCCGGGAAATACTAATTATAAGAAAAAACTGCCGTGGGCGCCGTCCGAAAATAGCGGATTGGGCGATTTGTTCGAAACGCCCTATACTTTTATTAATAGCATTGTGGTGGACAAGGCCAATGAACAGGGGGCTTTCAAGCTGGGATATACCAACAATTATGAGAAGGGCGGGTTGCCGAACAGTTACCTTCGGAAACACCAGCTCAACTTTAGCGCATCTTATCAGCTGTCGAAACTTATTACCGTGGGCGGTTCTTTCAACTATGTAAACGAAGACAGCAAAAACCGCAACGGCTACAGCGACACGGGCGGCGCAGCGGTGATTATTACCTTGCGGCAATGGTGGGCGAATAGCGTAAACCTTCGTCATCTGGAGGAGGAATATTTCAGGACGCGGCAGAATGTGTCATGGAACGTGTCGCCACGGCAGCCCAACGATGTTGCCCCGGCGGTCTACCAGCACGACAATTTCTACTGGACGCTTTATGAAAATTATAATACGAATGTTCGCGACCGCTACTACGGCAATGTATTTTTCACCATTAAGCCAGTAGAGAATCTTGAAATCACCGCCCGTGCCACCCGCGACCATTACACTCAACTTTTCGAAACAAGAGCCAACGTGGGAACGGCTTTCAGTAACGGCTCCTATTCGCGGTTCGACATTGGCGAGAGCGAAGATAATGTCGAGCTTCTCGCTTCCTACAGCAAGGGCTTCGGAAAGCATTGGAATGCATCGCTGCTGCTGGGGGGCGGCGTTCGCCGCGGGCAGTCGACTACACAGTATGCTTCGACTACGGGCGGGCTGGAAATTCCCGGATTGTTTTCTTTGCGTAATTCCAAGAATGTGTCCAAAACAACGACTACGCCGGAAGAAAAAGATATCCGGCGGGGGGTGAACAGCGTTTTCGGCAGCCTTTCGATAGATTACCGGCGGTGGGCTACTTTAGAGGCAACCTTGCGGAGGGACGTGTCGTCTACCTTGCCCCAGGGCAATAATTCCTATTACTACCCTTCCGTTGCGGGGAATGTGGTTTTTTCGCATTTCTTGCCGGCGCTTTCGTGGCTGGATATCGGAAAAGTGAAGTTGAACTACGCGGAAGTGGGAAACGATGCGTTGCCTTACAATTTGCTGTCGGCGTATGTGCCGGGAACGCCTTTGAACGGGCAGTCGATTGCGTCGGTGGACGCCACATGGAAGAACGCCGATTTGAAACCTGAGCGCAACCGGTCGTATGAGTTTGGCCTCGAAGGCGTGTTGTTCAACCGCCACCTGTCCGTTGATGTTACCTATTATCATTCCACGACCTCCGACCAGTTGACGTTTGTTACGCCGTCGGCAGCTTCGGGCTATGCGTCCTATTATGTGAACGGGGGCGCGGTCGAGAACAAGGGGGTGGAAGTGATTTTAGGCGTTACGCCTGTCAGGACAAAGGATTTTGAATGGAATGTATCGCTCAATTGGAATAAGAATAATAATAAAGTGCTTTCGCTGTACGGCAAGCAGACGTCGTATACGCTGGCTACTTTCCCCACCAGCCGCTATCAGCTGGTAGCCGAAACGGGGCAGCCTTACGGCGTAATCCGGGGCACCGACTATGAGTATAAAGATGGCAAAATACTGGTTGGCGCCGACGGCTATCCGGTACTTTCCGCCAATAAGCTGTCGAATATCGGGAATATCAATCCCGACTGGCTGGGCGGTATCACCAATAAATTGCGGTATAAGGACATTTCGCTAAGCTTCCTTATTGATTTCAAACACGGCGGCGATGTGTATTCTGCCGACATGGATTTCGGTTCGTCTTCCGGTTTATTCCCCGAAACGGTGGGAACAGGCGCCAACGGCGTTCCCGTACGCGAGGGCGGCTACGTGTTCGACGGCGTTACGACCGACGGCAAGGCGAATACCACCCCGACGCTTCCGGCCTTTGGCTCTGTGAACGGCAAATGGGCGGCGGTTTCGTACGTTTACGACGCCAGCTATATCAAGTTAAGGGAAGTGGCGATTACCTATTTGCTGCCGAAGAAACTTTTAGCCAAAACCAAAGCGCTACAGGAAGCCAGCGTGTCATTAGTGGGGCGCAACCTGTGGATCATCCATAAAAACCTCCCGTATGCCGATCCTGAACAGGGGCAGGCCTCCGGCAATACTTCCATCGGATACCAAACGGGCGCTTACCCTTCCATACGCACCTTTGCATTTAATATCAACTTAAAATTCTAAAACCAATGAAAAAGTTACATTATTATCTATCATTAGCCGCCGTGGGGCTCGGTTTCACGACCGTGTCCTGCTCCGGCGACTTAACGGAATTGAATAACGACCCCAAGAGCTATGTAAATGCCCAACCCGGCGCCCTGTTCCTTTCCGGACAGAAAGGCCTTGCCGATACTTACGGCTCCGCCGCCGTGGGAGTAGCGCCTTTCAGGGTGCTGGCGCAGTCATGGACGCAAAATACCTATAACAACGAGGCAAAGTATAACCTTGCATCGGCCGACGCGCCGGGTGGCTGGTGGCGGGATATCTACACCAAAACGCTGGCGAATCTTAAAGCAGCCGGAGGGCGGTATACAAAGGAAGAAACCAACGCCGGGGTGTTGAAAAATAACCTGGCGATTATCGACCTGCTGGAAGTATATGCCTACCACTTGCTGGTAAACACCTACGGGGATATACCCTACACGGAAGCTTTGCAAAACAGCACGCCTTTCCCGCGATATGACGATGCACGGACGGTAGCGCATGACCTTCTCCGCCGGCTGGACGCCGACCTGGCTGCTTTGGATGTCGCTTACGGCGCAGTGGGCGCGGCCGACCAGGTTTATAACGGCGATGTCGGCAAATGGCGCAAGTTTGCGGCTACGCTCAAATTAAAGCTGGCATTGCTGCTGGCCGATACCGAGCCGCAGACGGCAAGCGACAAAGCGTTGGAAGCCGTAAGAGCCGGCGTATTTACCTCGAACGACGACAATGCGCTGTTTAAATACGACGGCGCCAACGCCACCAACTCCAACCCCGTGTGGCAAACCGTAGCACAGACGACAAGCAACAGGAATCATTCGCCTGCCGGTTTTTTCATCGCCACCCTCCAACAATTCAACGACCCGCGCCTTCCCCTTTTGTTTACGCAAAACGCTTCTGCCGGTTATTCGGGCGGAACGGCAGGGGAAATCAATAATTATGACGACCTCTCCAAATTCTCCGCTTTTTGGCTAAATAGCCGCTTGCCGGTGGATTTGCTCGACTATCCGGAAACAGAGTTCCTGCTCGCCGAAGCCGTTGCCCGCGGCATTGCGGTGGGCGGAACGGACGAAGAACACTACAGGAAAGCGATCAAGGCTTCCATCCTTTACTGGGGAGGCAACGAAACCGGGGCTGATAACTACCTCGCCGGCCTGCAATATAACCCGGCAAAGTGGAAAGAACTTATCGGCTACCAGCAGTGGATTGCCTTTGCCGACCGCGGCTGGGATGCGTGGACGAGCATCCGGCGGCTGGGATATCCCGACATTGATGCGGACAGCCCGCCGGAAGGCGCTGCGGGGACATTGCCGCAACGATTCAACTACCCGCCGGTGGAGCAAACCTCCAATCCGGATAACTGGGCGGCGGCGGTGGCGAAAATCTCCGGGAAAAGAGATGTTACCAACAGTAAAATATGGTTTAAGAATTAAAAACAAGCCCCCCGCCCCCAAAGGGGGGGAACAATAATAATGAATAATAAATAACAAATAACAAAACTCCCCCTTCGGGGGCAGGGGGGCTCATTAAAAAAAAACATTATGGCAAAGAAATTCACATGGAAGATTTGGCTGCTGCCAAACCTGATGACCAAAGACGTGCAGAACGACAGTGTCGCCGACGTATCCACCGCCGGCAATACCAAGCACAATGAAGACATCGCGAAAGCGATTAAAGAAGAAGGCTCCGACCTCCAGCTGGAGACCATCGTAGACGTACTTAACCGCGGCGACCGCTGGCGGCGGCGGTACCTGCTCGAAGGCTCCTCCGTACAGGACGGCAACATACGCCTGGCGCCCCGCGTAAAAGGCAACTGGGAAGGCGCCGACCCCCTGTTCGACCCCAAAGAACACAAGCTGACGGTCGACGCCATCCCCACCGCCGAGCTGCGGAAAGCTATCGAGGAAGAAGTCGGCATTGAACTGCTGGGCAAGAAAACCGACGGCGGCGCCATTATCGGGCTGGTAACCGACATCACCACCGGCAAAACCGACGGCACGATTACGCAAGGCGGTAACATCATCATCACCGGCGAGAAAATCAAGATAGCCCCTATAGACGCGTATAGAACCATGGGGGTATTCTATATAGCCGCCGACGGCACGGTGTGGCAGGACTACAGCCCCCTTGTGCTCAACGACCCCAAGCGCATCATCACCCGCGTGCCCAACCTGCCGGAAGCAACGTTTAGATTGGAAATCAGAACGCAGTACTCACATGGCGCTACGCTGTTAAAAGCTCCCCGTACCATCATCTACGAACTGCCGCTTAATGTAGTAGTTTCCCCCTGACCTCCGGGCGGTGCACCATCGATGTACCGGGCGGTGCACCATCGATGCACCGGACGGTGCACCGACAATGTACCGCCCGGTGCACCATCGATGCACCGGGCGGTGCACCACCGAGATACAAATTATGAAGTAGGAAGTAGGAAGTATGATGTATGATGTGGCTGGCGCCAGCACTTTTAACTTTTAGTTTTTAACTTTTAACTTTTCCGGCGCCAGCTACATCATACATCATACTTCAAAAAAAAATCTGTGAAATCTGTTTTAATCTGTGTAAATCTGTGGGAGAACTTTAAACTTTAAACATAAAAAAATGAAAAGAACAACACTTTTAGCCCTGCTGTTCGTCCTGTCGGCGGGCATCCGGGCGCAAAACGCTACAGAGAAAGGCTTGAATGCGATCAGCCGGCAAGGACTGGAAGCCCACCTCTCGTTCCTTGCCGACGACCTGCTGGAAGGACGCGAAGCCGGAAAACGCGGAGGTGCGCTGGCCGCCGGATATATCAAGGCCGTACTCTCCAGTTTGGGAATACCTCCCTTTGTGGACGGCTATTTCCAGCCTTTCGAAGCCTATGGCCGCGACCGGCAAAAGGGAACGAATTTCCAGGTGAACCCCGACAGCATTGCCCACTACAAACAGGAACCCGGCCACCGAAGGCTGTCACTGAAAAACGTCCTCGGATACCTCGAGGGGCGCAACAGGGACGAGTATGTTATCCTCGGTGCACACTACGACCACCTGGGTACGGATGAATCATTGGCGGACGACCGGATATACAACGGCGCCGACGATAACGCATCGGGCGTGGCGGCCGCCCTGCAAATAGCCCGCGCCTTTGTAGCGGCCGGCGAACAGCCGGAACAAAGTATTATCTTCGCCTTCTGGGATGCCGAAGAGCTGGGCTGCCTGGGCTCGGAATACTTTATTGCCGGCTTCGAATCTCCCGCTTCCATTAAAGGATACATCAACCTGGACATGCTGGGGCGGGACGGCACATTGCCTGCCTTCCCTTCCAACAAAGAAAGGCAGGAAGTCCTTCCCAACGCCTTTTTCTTTTTGTATACGGAAGCATTCGCCGCCTACCCCGCATGGCTCGGCGGAGAAATCAACGCCCGCCGGTGGAATATAACGCCCAACGCCCGTACGCTTTCTTCCAAAGCGCGGGGAAGCGACAACGCCTCGTTTTCCGCCAGGAATATTCCCGTCCTGTGGTTCTTTTCAGGCATCCATCCCGACTATCACAGGCCTGCCGACGAATCCGGGAAGATTAACTTCGACAAACTCACGAACCTGACCAAAACCGTCTACTTAAGCCTGTGGAAAGTCAGCAATAGGAACTAAGAACTAAGAGTTAAGAACTAAGAACTAAGAGTTAGCTGGCGCCAGCACTCTTAACTCTTAACTCTTAGTTCTTAACTCTTCAGGCGCCAGCCCATTATCAATTATCAATTATCAATTATCAATTATCAATTATCAATTATCAATTAAAAATTATGACTACTAAATTATCAAAACGCTATTACCTGCTGCTATTGCTGGTAATTCCATCCTTTTTCGCCTGCAAAGGCAGGACAAATGCCGGCGCCGCCGGCCCCTTCGCCGACTCTACGGCGGCCGAAGCCCTCGTAAGGCTTATTCCCAATATTACGGCAGGCGCGGAAGCCTATTTTTCGCCCGACGGGCAATCGTTAATCTACAACGGCAAGGAAGCCGACGATTCCGCCTACCATGTATACACCATTCGTATCGACGGCGCCGGGCGCCGGAAGATTAATGCAGTGGGCGACGACGCCTGCTCGTTCTTTCATCCCAACGGCAGGGAAATCGTCTGGACATCCACCCGCGACCGCCTTGACCTGCCCAAAGGCAACTGGAGCGACGTCGAAAACTACCCGCAGGGGGCGGAGCTGTACCTGTCGGACTTAAACGGCGACAGCATCCGGAGGATAACGGACAATGAATATTACGATGCCGAAGTCGGTTTTTCGCCCGACGGGAAGTACCTGCTTTTCGCCCGGCAAATCGACGGCGCCATCGACCTCTGGCTGGCCGACCCCGACGGCTCCAACCAGCGGCAGCTGACGCACACGCCCGACTTGCAGGAGGGTGGCGCGCAGTTCCTGCCCGACGGTGAGACCATCCTCTTCCGCGCATGGAAAAAGTCCGAGCAATCGAACGACAGCAAGGACATGCACCTCTACACCATCCGCGCCGACGGCTCCAGGCTGCACCAGCTGACCAGCCAGCCCGGCACGCACTGGGCGCCCTATCCTGCGCCTGACGGTATCCATGCGGTGTACGTGAAAGTGCTCTCCCCGCGCAATTACGACCTCTTCCTCCTGAATCTGCAAACCGGCGATGAGCAGCGATTGACTTATAACGCCGCCTTTGACGGTTTCCCGAGCTTTTCGCCCGACGGGCATTACATAGTCTTTACCTCCTTCCGCAATGCCGGTCCCAAGCGCGCCCCCAGGCTCTACCTGCTGGATGTCTCTTCTTTGGGGCTGGGAGGCGTTAAGCACTAAGAGTTGTGAGTTAAAAACTAAGAGTTAGGTTTCCCACTCTGTGGGAAAGTATGCCGAAGCCCTTCGGGAGGGTTTCCAAGTCTGCTGCAAGTGCAGGTAACCTTAAATAATAGCTGCAAAAATCACCTTTCTACCTGTTCCATTACCGGCGGCAGCTGCGCGACAACCGTTTCGTACGCCTGCGCCGGGAGGAACTTTAAATCGCAGCAGCATTGCAGCAGCCCGCAGGCGACTTGAAGATGCTGCTGCGTGAGGGTAATAAAATGCTGCCGTTTGTTGGCGCGTTCCGTAACCGCCGCATGCAGCAACAGCTGCGTGATGCACCCCAGCTCCCAGCGGATGCGCCCGGCAAATAACTTCCGCCCCTGACACGTCATCTTTGGAATAACTCCATTACAATTGCCCACAAACGTTACCAGTGTTTTATACAGCGGCGTCTGCGTAAAATCGGTGGAATAGACTAATTCGTATTTCATGGGAATTGGTTTTAAAAGGGGGAGGGGGGATGCTCTGATCGTTTTAAAGCGTGCAATAGCCCGAAGCAATGTTTTGCTTTGTTTAGATAAAATTATGTTGGTAAAAATTACAGTTGGCGGAAGCAACGAATAAACCCCCAGTCGTTGTCCTCCTTGGATAACGCCCAAAGACAGGTATTACTTCCATTTTCTGTGTATATTATCTGTCGTAGTTCTTTGCACAGCACATACGCAGAAAAGCCCTTGTACATATGAGTGGCAGCGCAGTTATGACCATTATCACAAAAACCGCAAGCTTTCAGCGAAAATCCATAGTAGTCATTACCCTGTCCGCAAAAGTTTGTATTAGTCCAATCAGTCGTTTTCATCAAATTCGCATTACTATTATTTGGTAGTATTTTTTGCAATTCGCTTACCGTAGGGACACTCCATCCGTTGGGGCAGATATCAGATGGAACAGTTGTTGTAATATGCCACATTCTACCACATTCATTGCAATTAGCTGTCGAATTCAACGGACACATAGAGCCTGAATAATTATAATTTAGATTTTGCGCCAGCCACCATTTATTGTCGGACATCAAAACAATCCGATACAATTCACTATCCCGTGCATCTTTTATCCATGCTTCCCAATTCCCTGCGCCGCTTTGACGCTCCATGCAACGATGAGAGGCATCCATATACAAATCACTGCCGGTATAAGGACACCAAAGTCCGGGATAGCCTGTGGCATCGGTTATGGTTGCCGGCGTAAACGTTACGGCAGATGTAGCAATAGTTGTACCGGGCACTGTGAGCGACGTGGCGCCATTAGAGGCAATTAATATGAACGGCAGCGTTCCTGCCAATGTGTAAGAACTATTGGTATTCGCAAGGACATTCGGCGGATAGTCGCTACCGTAGGCGCACCAGTTGAATTGTCCCACAGCATTGCCCAGCGTGGCGGTTACCGTCGAGGAGTTGGTGGTTACATAAAAGCCGCGCGTATTGCCGGCAACGGTTAGTATGCCGCCGGCAGTAGCGGTAGCCCCGCTGATAACGGCTTTTTCAAAGGTACCCGGTGAAGCCCCCGCCACCGGGCAGAAATCTACCCACACCCACACGCGGTTGTTATAGGGCGTACCTGTCCATGACACGCTGAACGTTACTT